>CAXTOC010000004.1:0-33397 GCA_964245725.1 uncultured Acetobacteraceae bacterium
GACCTGGTGCTGCCGCCCGCGGCCGCCCGTGGCTGGCACCACATGGCGCGCACGCCGGAGTTCGCGCATCGCGCGGATCCACCCGAGGGGCTGGTGGCTTCGGCCAACGACGAGGCGCCGGCGGGCATCGTGCCGGTCGGGTTCTTCTTCTCGCCGCCGGACCGGGTTGAGCGGCTGCGTCTGCTGCTCGGCGGCGATGCCAAGCTCGGCCTCGACGACCTGGCGCGCAGCCAGACCGACGTGCAGGGCCGGCTCGACACGGTGCGCACGCTCGCGGCGCGTCTGCCGGAGCATCCGGCGCGAGCCATCCTCGCAGCCTGGGACGGGCGCTACGACCTCGGCTCCGAGGGGGCCCTGCTGTTCGAGGCGTTGATGGCCGAGCTGCCGCGTCGTCTGCCGGATCAGCGCCGCCTGGCGCCGCTGCGCGCGATCTGGAGCGGACGTCGCCTGCTGGTGGACGAGGTGCTGCGGCTGCACGATGCAATGCTGCGGCCGCTGGCTCTGGCGGCGATGGATCGGGCGATGGCGCTTTCGCGCCGGCATCGCGCCTGGGGGCGGGTGCACCGGCTGCGCGTCCGGCACTACTTCGGCGCCGCTCCGCTGGTCGGCCGGCGCTACCGGTTCGGCAGCCACGCGGCACCCGGCGGCAACGACACGCTCAACAAGACCGGCCACGGTCCGGTACGCGGCGTGCACGAGGTCAGCTACGGCGCCTCGGCGCGCTTCCTGTCGGACATGGCCGATCCGGACGTGAGCCGCGTGGTGCTCCTGGGCGGCCAGGATGGCTGGCTCGGCAGCGACACGTTCCACGACCAGGTGCCGCTCTGGCGGCGCGGCGAAACCCTCTCGCTGCCGTTGCGGGCGCAGACGGCACGAGCCTGGCCGCACCACCTGGTGCTCGACCCTGCTTGACCTCTCGCCCGCCCTGAAGCTCTGGGCGGCGCGACGCAGGCTGGCGCTCGACGCCCAGGATGCGGCGGCCGCGCAGCGTCTGACCCTGGCACGGCTGCTGCGCCGCGGCGCACGCACCGCGTTCGGCAGGGCGCACGACTTCGCCTCGATCCCCGGCGTGGAGGCCTATCAGCGCCGGGTCGGGCTGCGCAGCTACGAGGCGTTCTGGCGCGAGTGGTGGAGCGCTGGCTTCCCCGATATCGGCGGCGTCACCTGGCCGGGACCGATCCGCTTGTTCGCGCATAGCTCCGGCACCACGGCGGCCACCACCAAGCGCATCCCGCTCAGTTCCGCGATGCTGCGCAGCAACGGCCTCGCGGCGCTCGACGTGCTGGCGTGGCACTTCGCCGCGCGCCCGGACAGCCGCGTGCTGAGCGGCAAGAACGTCTTCCTGGCCGGCTCCTCGGCGCTGCAGGACGTGGCGCCGGGGATACGCGCCGGCGACCTGTCCGGCGTGGTCGCGGGGCGCAGCCCGTGGTGGGCGCGCGGCCGTTCCCTGCCGCCGCCTCCGGTCTCCCGCCTGACTGACTGGCGCGAGAAGATGGCGCGGCTGGCGCCGTTGGCGCTGCAGGCCGACGTCACCAGCGTGTCCGGCACCGCGAGCTGGATGCTGCTGTTCTTCGACGCCGCGGCGTCGCTGCGGCCACCGGGCGCGAAGCTCGCCGCGCTGTTCCCGTCGCTGGAGCTGCTGGTGCATGGCGGCGTCGGCTTCGCGCCCTACCGGCCGCGCTTCGCCGAGTGGCTGCAGGACAGCGGCGCCGTCACCCGGGAGGTGTATGCGGCGAGCGAGGGGTTCATCGCCGTGGCCGATCGCGGCGACGGCGAGGGCCTGCGCCTCCTGCTCGACCGCGGCCTGTTCTTCGAGTTCGTGCGGCCGGGCGAGCTCGGGTCCGCAGCACCGCAGCGGCGCTGGATCGCAGACGCGGCCCTCGACGTCGAGTACGCGCTGGTGCTGACCAGCAACGCCGGGCTGTGGTCGTACGTGCTCGGCGACACGGTGCGGCTGGTGTCGCGCGATCCGCCCCGCCTCCTGGTGACCGGGCGCACGTCGTGGTGGCTCTCGGTCGCGGGCGAGCACCTGGTCGGCGCCGAGCTCGACGCCGCCGCCGCCGAAGCGGCGGCAGAGGTCGGCCGCAGGGTGGTCGAGTACAGCGTCGCCCCGGTGCAGCCCGACGCGCGCGACAGCCGCGGCGGCCACCTGTTCGCGGTGGAGCTGGACGGTGCCGCCGATGCGGCCCGCTTCGCCGAGGCGCTCGATGCCGCGCTGAAGCGTCGCAACGACGACTACGCCGCGCATCGCGGCGACGGCTTCGGCCTGCGCGATCCGGAGGTCCACCTGCTCACGCCGGGCAGCTTCGACCGCTGGATGGAGGCACGCGGCAGGCTCGGCGCACAGAACAAGGTGCCGCGTGTGGTCGCGGGGCCGGAGGCGCTGGCGGACCTGATCGGGACGGCCGGCGCGCGCTCATCCTGAGCACGCCAAGCCGCTTGCGGTGAGGCCTGTCAGCCCGTCGCGACGACCTGCGGAGGAAACCGCATCACGGGCCGGCCAGCGGAACTCTCGCTCTCCTGCTCGCCGGAGACGTCGAGGCAGGTCGCCACCGCTTCCGAGAGGCTGCTGACATAGAAGTCGGCGCCGACATGCTGGCGCATCTCCAGGTCGGCCGCGGACTCGTAATCGACCGGCCACAGGCCGACCATGAGCAGCACTCCCGGAAGACGCTCGCGCAGCCGCCGCAGCAGGTAGCGCAGCCGGACCGGGTTGCCGCTGAGCTCGAGGTAGCAGACGCAGACCATGGCGATCCCGGCCGGATCCAGGGTCTGGATCTCGGCGCCGGCGACCCGTGCCGAGGCGGCGACGGTGGCGCCGAGCCCATGCTTCCCCAGCAGCTGCGCCAGCATCTGTGAGGCGGTCTCGTCCAGCGGCCCGCGCCCGGCCAGGCAGAGCACGGGCGAGTCGTTCTGCCACGCGATCGGACGCCCGGCGTACGAGGGCGCCGAGCCCTCCGGCGGCGGCGTGATCGGCGTCTGGCGGTCCTCGCGCTGGGTGCCGGCGAGTTCCTCGTCCTTGCCGCCCGGAGCCGGATCGAGGTCGTCGTAGCCTTCCAGATCCTGGACCAGGTCGTGGATCGTGGCGTTGATCTGGGTGATCCGGTCCGGCGGCAGCGCGCCGCGCTGGATGTCGGCCGCCGCGAGCCGCAGGCCCTTCAGCACGATGTCGTCGTAGTAGGACGACAGCGAGCGCAGCCGCAGCAGCCCCTCGGCCTGACGCAGCACCTCGTCGTCGTCGCCGGCCAGCATGCGCTGGTAGAAGCTCTCGATCGGCGTCAGCGCCGGCCGGTCGCCCAGGATGATATCGAGGAACTCGAGGTGCTCGACGTGCCGGCCGAGCACGACGAGGCACAGCGTCAGCGGTGTGGACAGGATCAGGCCGATCGGTCCCCAGATCCAGCTCCAGAAGATGGCCACCACGATCACCGCGACCGGCGAAAGTCCGGTCGAGTGCCCATACACCAGCGGCTCCACCACCTGCCCCATCACGCCCTCGGTGACGAGGAACAGGCCGGCGGTCCAGCCCATCATGGTCCAGCCCGGATCGACCGCCGCGGCGAGTGCCACCGGCAGCACGGCAGCGATGATCGCCCCGACATAGGGGACGAAACGGAGCAGCGCCCCGAGCACGCCCCACAGGGTCGGGTTGGGCACGCCGATGATCGAGAGCCCGATGCCGATCAGCAGGCCGAACGAGCTGTTGATGCCGAGCTGGGTCAGGAAATAGCGCGCGAGGCGGCTGCCCGCTTCATCCAGCGCGGCGGTGGTGCGCAGCAGGTCGTTCGACCCGAACAGCCGGATCAGGCGGTCGCGCAGATCCGCGTGCTGCAGCAGGATGAAGATCGACACGACGAAGACGATGCCGACGGTCTCGAGCGGGCCGAGCGCAGGCCCGACCACCTGCTGCAGCAGCTGCAGCGGCGTCGACGGCGGCTCCTGGATGACGACGGGCGTCGCTTTCTGCTCGCCCGGCGAGCCGGCCGGGCTGCGTGTCGCACTCGTCGTGCCGCCGTGCGTCACGTGTCCGAAGCGCGCGGTGAGCTGTCTCAGCTCGTCGTCCGCAAGGCTACGCACGGAGCTCACCTTGTTCTGCACCGTGCTCTGGTAGCGCGGCAGGTCCTGCGCGAGCGAGGCGAGCTGGGTGCCGATCAGGCCGCCGAGCATCAGGATCACGCCGAGGGACGCCGCGACCGCGAGCAGCACGGCCGGGATCTTGGGCAGGCGGAGGCGTCGCAGCAGCGCCACCAGGGGTGCGAGCAGGAAGCTCAACAGCACCGCCAGCGTGATCGGGATGAGCACTTCGCGGCCCAGATAGAGGGCCACGACCACGACCACCCCGACGGCGAGCCCGAGCAGCTTCTCCGATCTGGGTGCTTCCGCCGCCGGCACGCGTGCGCGCGGTGGCGGAACCTGAGGGAAGTTGCGCTCGATCATGATTGTTCCGGACACGGAGGCAGCAGGCCTCCAGTATGCCAGAAGATGTCCGGCGCGGGCGACGTGTCATGAGATCGTCGTGCTTCAGGATCCCGGGGGTAGCAGCACGGTCTTGATGCCCCGGCGGTTCCACGCGCCGTCGAGGGCACGGTCCCAGTGCTTCAGCTCGAACTCGTCGCTGACGATCTCTCCCACCTTCACCTTGCCGCTCTCGAGGTAGGCCAGGGCGCGCCCGAAATCGTGGATCTGGGCGAAGGATCCCTTGATGGTGATCTCACGGCGGAAGACGTCGAACGGATTGACCGGGAAGGTGGCCGTGTCCGGATAGACCCCGTAGATGAGGACCTCGCCGCCGCGACGGGTCTGTCGAACCGCTTCCCCGCACATCTCCGGCGCGCCGGTGGCCTCGACGACGTAGTCGAACCCATTGGGACTGATCTCGCGCAGCGCACGCCGGTGCTGTTCGGGATCGCTGCGGTCGACGGCAACGGTGCGGTCGGCGGCGAGTCGGCCGGCGAGTGCGAGCTTTGGTCCGGCCGGCGCGGCGACGGTGAGGCTGGCCGCGCCGTTGACCTTCAGCAGCTGCCCCAGGACCTGCCCGGTCGGGCCGGCACCGAACATGAGAACGTCGGCGCCGGGCCTGACGCCCAGCACTTCCACGCCGTGCACGGCGCAAGCGGTCGGCTCGACCATGATCGCCTCGCGCCAGGACAGGGTGGTCTTGAACAGCTCGCTGGCCTTGACGCGCAGGAACTCGGCCAGGCCGCCATCCATCTGGATACCGTAGGCGACCAGGTTCTCGCAGCGCAGGTTCTGGCCGCGGCGGCAGTAGAAGCAGCTTCCGCACGAGCGGTTGCAGTTGGCGACCACGCGGTCTCCGATGCGCCAGCCCGCGACCGCGCTGCCGAGAGCGGCGATCTCGCCGGTGAACTCGTGTCCGGGAATAAGCGGGAAGCTGGGATTGAACTCGCCCTCGTGGATATGCAGGTCCGTGCCGCACAGCCCGCACGCCTTGACGTGGATGAGGACCTCGTCGTCCTCGAGCGACGGTTCGGCCACCTCGCGATAGGAGAAGGAGCGAGGCGCGTCGTAGACGATGGCTTTCATTGGCTGCTTGCTCCCAGTTCAACCGGTCCGACGAGAAGAAGCGCGTGCGCCCGCCGGTGGCGCGTCGGGATTTATATCAGGACCGAAGAACTTGATGATGAAGAGGTCGTCGCGCCCGGAGTTGACGATCGCGTGGGGCCTGGTCGCGGTCTCGTGCACGATGAGCAGCTCGTCGTCGCCCGGTCGTCCGCCGCAGACCTCGACGCCTGCCACGGTTCCGGTGCCCTGCCAGACCAGCACGTTGTAGACGCCGCGCTCGATGCAGGTGGTTCGTGCGCCGGGAGCGAGACGGAGCCTCTTGCCGCTGAACTTGCGGGTTCCGCGGAAGATCCAGGCTTCCTCGACACCTTCGGCCTGCATCGACGGGATCGGGCGGATCACTCGATGCTCATAGAAGTCGGGGTCTCCGTTGGCCTCCCAATTGATCCAACGAAGCACCGCGCGTTCACCGAGGCGCGCACGGTCCGCTTCGCGGACGTCCTTGAACAAGAGATCCTTGCTGATGATCGTCCCGGCGTTCAACGCCTGGAACATCGCCAGCGTGTCGGAGTCTTCCTGCAGCTCGATGGTGAGCGCCGTGCCGGGCGCGTGCAGGATGCCGGAGTCCACGTAGAACCCCTCTTCGGCAACCTGCCGGAAGGCGAAGGCGTGGCGGAGGATCGCGTCGTCGTTCCATCGCTGCAGATACGGAAGAAGCACGTCGTCACGCGGGCCGCGCGCGATGTAGGGGTGCACGCCGAAGAAGGTCTCGGGGTGAGCGCCCATGTCGACGCCGGGCGGGAAGTAGTAGGCCTCGTCCTTCGAGCGTCGCCCCACCAGGGCGGCCTGATCGGCCGGGGGGTGGATGTGGTAGGGGATGCGTGCGCCGAAGTCGAAGATCTTGGCCAGCCGTCCGAGGCCTTCGTGCGTTGCCGCATACTCTGCGCCCATGATGAGGTCGGGAGCTGCCTCGATCGCGTGGGCGAGGTTGATCCGGCTTCCGCCTGCCGCGCGGATGTGGCTGATGCCTTCGTCGTCAGGGCCCTTGACGTTGTCCGCACGCGTGGTGGAGCCGAGCCAGCGCTCGCACACGAAGCCGCGCTCCCCGAGATCATAATCCTCGTCCCTGAGCCCGAGCCGGCGTCCCGGCGGCAGCCAGTCGCGCGCGACCAGTGCGGGGTCGAGCCGGAGGGCTCCCCCCTCCGTCGCGATCAGCTGCTCGATCTCCTGGCGCATCGTCAATCCCCTCTCGCTGTGCATCAGCCACTGCGGCTTGCTCTACGGCGCCCGGCAGAGCGCGCCCGCCAGCCGCGATTTCACCTGCCGCCGCGGCCGCCGGCGAGCTCTCGGCGGCTCGCGGCGACGAGCGCGATCGCCAGCACGACGCCGGCGGCGACGTACTGCCAGTAGGACGACACGTTCATGAGGTTGAGCGCGTTGTCCAGCGCGGCGAAGAGCACCGCGCCGGTGACCGTGCCGAGCAACGTCCCGCTCCCGCCGAACAGGCTGGTGCCGCCCACGACCGCGACGGCGACGACGTTGAGCTCGTAGCCGATCGACATGTTGGCCGATGCCGAGGAGAGCAGGGAGGCGAGGCCGACGCCCGCCGCGGAGGTCAGCAGCCCGAACACAACGAACGCGGTGAGCCGCGTGTGGTCGACCGGCAGTCCCGCCATGCGGCTGGCCGCTTCGCTGCTGCCGATCGCACGCAGGTTCCGGCCGAAGCGTGTCTGGTGCAACAGGAAAGAGCAGGCCGAGGCGCCGAGCAGCATGACGATGAACATCGGCGGCAGGCCCAGGATCTCCGAAGCTGCGAGACCGAGGAACGGCTCGCTGGTGAGCGCCATCGTCGAGGCATGGGTCCAGATGAACGCCCCGGCTAGATACACGTTCAGCATCGCGTAGGTGGCGATGAAGGGCGGGAATCTGAGCTTGGTGACGATGAGGCCGTTGATGAGGCCGAGCAGGGCACCGACGCCGAGGGACAGCACGACCGCCAGGGCCACAGGAACCTGAGGAAGCAGGCTCGCCACCGTCACGGCCGTCAGGGCGATGATGCCGGCGACCGAGAGATCGATCATCCCGCCGATGATGAGCAGCGTCATTCCCGCCGCCGACAGCCCGGTGAACGATGATTGAAGCGCCACGTCCTGCAGGTTGGAGAACTGTCGGAAGTCGGGAAGCAGGATCGACAGCGCGATCAACGCGATGACGGTGAAGATCTGAAGTGCATACCGTACGATGAGGTCTCCGAAGGATAATCGATACCGCACGGGCTCAGCCGGCTGGTTTCGGGTGCCGAGGCGTCCGGCGGGAAGGTTCATGGCTCGCCCCCGCTGATCATGACCTTGCGTATCCGGTTACGGACGGAGTCGAGACCGAGAGCGAGCAACAGCAGCAGGCCGAGCGCCAGGTACTGGTAGTAGCCGGGGATGTCGCGGAGGTTGAGGGCCGAGCTGATCATCGCGAGCAGCAGCGATGCCATGAACGTGCCGGGGAGGTTACCGACGCCGCCCGCGATGCTGGTGCCGCCGAGAATTGCGATCGCGATCGCCTGCAGCTCCAGTCCCTGGATCGGCGTGGCATCCACGGTGCCGAGCTGCGCGACCAGCAGGAGGCCGGCGAAGGCTGCGGCGATCCCCGATACGGCATAGACGACCATCCCGATCTGCACGGCGTTCAGGCCAGCTTCACGTGCCGCACCTGGATTGCCGCCGACCGCGGAGGCGTGCCGGCCGAAGGGCGTGCGTTCAAGCAGGAGATAGAAGGCGCCGCACAGCGCGAGCGCGATGAGGAACGGCAACGGGATGCCGACCAGCTTCTCGATGGACAGCCGCCGGACGCCCTCCGAAGCCAGGTGCACCCGTTCGCCGTTGGTGAACAGCAGCGCCGCCCCGCGTGCGATGCCCATGGTCGCCAAAGTGGCGACGAAGGCTGGCACACGCAGGATCATGATGAGCAGGCCGTTGAAGATGCCGCAGAGCAGGCCGAGCAGGAGCATCCCGCTGACGCCCAGCGGCGTGCCGAAAGCGTTGATGGCAGACGCACCGACACAGGAGGTCAGGGCCGCGACGGCGCCGACCGAAAGGTCCAGACCACGGATGACGATGACCAAGGTCATGCCGAAGCCGACGATCGCCACGATCGACGCGTTGACCAGCACGCTCTGCACGTTGGCCAGCGACAGGAACCCTGGCACGAGAGCCGTCGCGAGCACCGCGATGACCATGAACGGCGCGAGAATGGCGCTTCGATCGATGATCGCTTCGCGACGCGCTGCACGATCTGCCACGAATTCCGCGCGTCGCCGCTGTTCCGCCGCGATGCCGAGATCCATCGTCTGCTGCACGCTCACCGGCAAGATCTCCCGCCCGCGTCGGCCGGCTCGACAGGATCGCTCCCGGACTGCGAAGCCTCCTTGCGCTCTCGGCCCAGGATACCCGCGACGATGTCTTCTTCGGTGATCCGCTCGCCCGTCAGCTCACCGACGACCGCGCCGGCGTAGAGCGTGACGCAGCGATCCACCACGGCGACCAGTTCGGCAGCTTCCGAAGAACTGACGATCACGCCGACGCCGGTCGCGGCGAGCTCGCGGATCAACCCGTAGATGTCCACCTTGGCACCGACGTCCACCCCGCGTGTCGGCTCGTTGAGCAGCAGGACGCGGCACTCGGAGAGAAGGGCGCGCCCGAGCAGCGCCTTCTGCTGGTTGCCCCCGCTCAGGCTGGTGATGAGCATGCGCGGATCGCGGGCGCGGATGCGCATCCTGTCCTTCATGGCCGCGTAGCTGTTGCGATCCCGGGCTTTCGCAAGCAGGAAGCGGCCCCAGGTGCGTTGCGCGACAACCACGTTGTCGAGCACCGAGAGCAGAGGAATGATGCCCTCCGCCTTGCGGTCTTCGCTGAGCATGAAGATGCCCTTGCCGATCGCATCCATCGGCGTCCGAGGGCGCACCGCCGCGCCGTTCACCGCGAATCGCTCGAAGCTCGAGGGGATCACTCCGAAGAGCGCGCGCATCAACTCGGTGCGGCCGGAACCGACCAGCCCGGCGATCCCGACGACCTCTCCGGGAGCAACATGGATCTCGACCGGAGCGATCAGCCCCTTGCAACGAAAGCCGGAGACATCGAGAGCGGCTGCCCGGTCACGTTGATCCGGCGCGGCAGGCGGCTGATGCTGAGCCTGAGCCTCGAGTTCGCGCCCGAGCATGTGGGTGACGACCTCGTCGATGCCGGACTTGGCCGTCTCGAGCAGCGCGACCCTTTCGCCGTCCCGCAGCACCGTGATGCGGTTCGACACGCGAAACACCTCGGGCAACCGGTGCGACACGTACAGGATCGCGACTCCCCGGTCGCGCAGCCGCTCAACGAGTGCGAGCAGTCGCTCGACTTCGACTTCGCTGAGCGCGGCGGTCGGTTCGTCCATGATGAGGACGCGGAAATCGCGCGTGAGCGCCCGTGCGATCTCGACGAGCTGCTGGTCCCCCACCGTGAGGCTGGCAACCCTTCGATCGGGTGAGATATCGAGACCGAGCTCGCGAAGGGGGTTGCGGGTGAGCTGTCGAGCCTTCTTCCGGTCGATCAGGCCGCCCCGGCGCGGCTCATGCCCGAGGAAGATATTCTCCGAGACGGTCAACTGAGGGACGAGCCGGAACTCCTGGCTTATGACGCTTATCCCCGCGTTCTGCGACGCCTGGGGGCCGGCGAACTTCTGCTCCGTCCCGTCGATGAGCAGAGAGCCTCCGGACGGTTGCAGAAGGCCGGCGAGGATGTTGATCAGCGTGCTCTTGCCCGCGCCATTCTCGCCGACGAGGGCATGCACCTCGCCGGAGACCAGGCTCAGGGAGACGCCCCGAAGGGCGGGGACGCCGGAGAAATCCTTTCGAACGTCCTGCGCCACCAGCAGGCCAGGGCGCGGGGACGGGTCGCCACGATGCGGTTTCTGGCTCACGAGAAGCCCTTCTCAACCTTGATCCGCGGCCGAGCGCTGCTGGTTCGAGAGGCTCACTGCTGGCCCGCACGCGCCGCCTTGAACTGGGCGATGTTGCTCGAGTCGATCACTTGCACGGGCAGCTGGATCGTCTTGGTCGCCTGATTGGTGTAGGCGACGCTCTGACCTTTCAGCAGCTGGAGAGCCATTCTCACCGTGAGCTGACCTTGGCCGAACGGGTCCTGCGCGACGGTTGCGGTCTGGGTGCCGTTGGTGATCGCCGCGATCGATCCGGCATTTCCGTCGAAGCCGACGATGACGAAATTCTTGGGACTCTTGCCGGCCTCCTGGATCGCCGCGATCGCGCCTTGCGCCTCGTTGTCGTTGGCCGCGTAGATAGCCTTGATGTCCGGGTTCTTGGCCAGCGCGTTCGCTGCGGCGTCGTGACCTTCCTTGATCGCGTCGTTTCCGTTGAGCTCCGACACGACGTGGATGCTCGGGAACTTCTTGAGCTCCGTGATGAAGCCGCCGACCCGGTCGGTGCCGACGGTGGATCCGGGATGAAGGTCGATCACCGCGATGTTCACGCTGCCCGAACCGAGCTTCTTGGCCATGTAGTCGGCCGCCAGTGCGCCGCCCGCACGATTATCGGACTGGATGAAGGCGTCATACCTGCCGGTGGCACCGACATCGCCGATCACGATGGGGATCGACGCGCGATGCGCGGCGCTGATCGTCCCTGGAAGTGCCGCGGGCTCGACCGGTGAGACGATCAACGCGCTGATGCGCTGACTGATCAGGTTGCGGCTTCCCGAGACCTGGTTCTGCTGCGACGCCTTGGCGTCCGCGACCACGACCCTGATGTTGTCCTTGGCCGCTTCCGCCTTCACGCCCGCGGCGTAATTCTGCCAGTAGGGGTTTGAGAGATCCTGGGCGGTGTAGCCGAACACCAGGGGAGCCCGGGCCTGAAACCTGCTCGGCTCGTCGGCGGCCGCCTCGATCCTGAATGCCGGCTTGAGCGCCAGCGCCGACGCCGTGAAGATCACGGCGAGCCGCTTCCAAGCTTTGTCCATTCCCTCACCCTCTTATTTATACGTATCAAGCTGGCGACAACCAGATACGGTGGGCTTTCCGCCCGCTCTACCTCGAAACTGACCCTGGTTTGGCTGTTGCGTGCTTACCAAAGTTGAGACTGCCAGCCTTGTCAAGCCGGTTTTCAGGCCGGTGCGCTCACCGCACTCCTTCGCCGTGTCGAGTCCCTGACGACGAGCGACGGCTGGTAGACGATCGTCCGGATGGGATCGGTCGGATGACGATCGATCACCAGTTCAGCAGCGGTTCTGCCGAGGTGATATGGTTGCTGGCGGACCGTGGTCAGGGCTGGCGACAGCAGTGCCGCGAAATAGCTGTCATCGAACCCGACGACCGAGATGTCCTGCGGAACCCTGATGCCGAGATCGCGCAACTTCTTCAGCACGCCGAGTGCGACCATGTCGTTGACGCACACGATGGCGGTCAGTCCCGGTGCGCGTGCGAGCAGCTCTCCCAGGGCCGGTTCCGCGGCCTGCGTCGTCATCGTCGCGATCGGGAACTCGGTGATGACCGTGTCGGGATCCTCGCCTGCGGCGAGCATGGCTTCCTGCAAGCCGCGCAACCGTTCGCGCGACCACCAGATGTCGTGCGACACGTTGATGAAGCCGATGCGTCGATGACCTTCGGCCAGCAGATGCTCGGCGATCAGCCGTGCGCCCATGACCTGATCCAGCGAGACGGAACTGTACCGGCCGCTGACATCACGCTCGTCGAGGAGCACGACCTTGATGCCGTGCTTGTCGAGTGAAACGATCTCCGGGGATTCGAGGTCGACCGAGGAGACCAGGACTCCACCGACCCTGTGCTCCTCGAAGATGCGCAGCAGGTTGGTCTCCCCTTCCCGGGTTTCGCCCGAGGAGCCGAGCAGCACCGAGTAGCCGCGCGCGGCCGCGCCGTCGCTGACCCCGCGGGTGACCTCACCCCAGAACGGGTTCGTCAAGTCCAGCGCGATCACGCCGAGCGTGCGCGATCGCCCCACGCGCAGGGTACGGGCGGAGCCGTTCACGACGAAATTCATGTGCCTTATGGCGGCATGCACGCGTTCGCGTGTCTCCACCGCGACGATCTCGGGCCGGTTCAGCACGTTCGAGACGGTGGCCTGCGAGACGCCGGCGGCGTCCGCGATGTCGCGCGATGTCAAGCGAGCCTTCGACGTCTTCATGACCCGATGATCTGGCGCTTGCTGCGGCTCCGATGTCAACGGCACATCGGCATCGCAGCGGTGCCGCGAACCAGGCGATCCGCTCGCACGAGCGGCGCCGCCCCACAGGCCTGCGAGCCACGCCGCGATGTCGCCGGCCGTATCCGTACCGCCTTGCACGTCGCAAATTTTATATGCAAGATGCAAGGCGTGACGAAGGCTGAATAGCAATGCCACAGGTCGCCTCGGACAGCACCGCGAAGCCGAACCTGCTGCAGCGCCCGGCGCTGCATCGCGAACTGGTCGAGCGACTGGGCGACATGATCGTCGACGGCTCGCTGCCGCCCGGCGAACGCCTGAACGAACGCGCGCTCTGCGAGCGCTTCGGCGTCTCGCGGACGCCGCTGCACGAGGCGATCCTGATCCTCGCGCGCGAGGGCATGGTCGAGATCACGCCGCGTCGCGGCACCCGCGTCGCCGTGCTTCAGGTGGAGCAGGTGCGCGACATCATCGAGCTGCTGGGCGGCATCGAGGCACTGGCCGGCGCGCTGGCGTGCGAGCGCGCCAGCGACGCGGCGATCGCTACCGTCAGGTCGCGTCACGAGGAGATGCTCGGCTTCTTCGAGAGCGGCGACATGCTCGGATACTTCAAGGCCAACGAGGAGGTGCACGGGCTCATCGTCGCCGCGGCCGGAAACGCCGAGCTCGCAGCACAGCACCGTTCGCTTCGTGCCCGCGTCCTGCGTGCCCTGTTCATGCCGAACTTCCGGTCGGAGCGCTGGAGGGCGGCGATGGAGGAGCACGAGGCCTTCGTCGAGGCTCTCGTCGCTCGCGACGGTCATCGCCTGTCGCGTCTGCTGCGCGAGCACAAGCAGAGAACCTGGGACGAGCTGCGCTCCTGGCTCGAACGCCAAGCACAGGGTGCGGACGCGCCGCACATCAGGCAAGGATCCCGCATCGGCTAGACGGAGCGGGCAGAAGGAGGAGCGGGCGGTGAACCTGGCTACCAAACTCGCGTCGCGTGCCGCCGACGGCCGCCCGGTGCGCATGGGCCTGATCGGCGCCGGGAAGTTCGGCTCGATGATCCTGGCGCAGACCCGCCACATCCCGGGCCTGCAGGTCGTCGGGATCGCGGACCTCAACGTCGGCAAGGTCCGTGCGTCGCTGGCGCGCGTCGGCTGGGCCGAAGAGCAGTACCAGGCCCGGACCCTGGACGACGCGGTGCGCAGCGGTGGCACCTGCGTGACCGACGACGTCGCGGCACTGCTGGCTTGCGGAGCGATCGACTGCGTGGTCGAGGCCACGGGGCATCCGATCGCGGGCATCCGGCATGCCTCACGGGCGATCGACGCTGGCAAGCACGTCGTCATGGTGAACGTCGAGGCGGACGTGCTGTGCGGCCCGCTGCTGGCGCGCCGGGCACGGGAGAGAGGGCTGGTCTACAGCATGGCCTACGGCGATCAGCCGGCGCTGATCTGCGAGCTGGTCGACTGGGTGCGGGCCTGCGGCTTCGAGCTCGTCGCCGCCGGCAAGGGCATGAACTTCGAGCCGCGCTACCGCTACTCGACTCCCGACACCGTGTGGGGCTTCTTCGGCTGGTCCGAGGAGCAGGTCGCCAAGGGCGATTTCAACCCGAAGATGTACAACTCCTTCACCGACGGCACCAAGGCCGCGATCGAGATGGCCGCGGTCGCCAACGGCACCGGCCTCGACTGCCCCGAGGAGGGATTGGCCTTTCCGCCCGCCGGCCTGCACGACCTGGCGCGCGTCTTCCGTCCGGCCGCGGATGGCGGCCGGCTCGCGCGCGCCGGCCTGCTCGACATCGCGGCGAGCCAGGAGCCGGACGGGCGCGAGGTGGTCAACAACATACGCTACGGCGTGTTCGTGACGTTCAAGGCACCGAACCCGTACTCGCGCGAGTGCTTCGCGCAGTACGGCCTGCTGACCGATCCGTCGGGCTGGTATGCCTCGATGTGGCGCCCGTTCCACCTGATCGGCCTCGAGGCCAGCATCAGCGTGCTGAACGCCGTGCTGCGCGGCGAGGCCACGGGCACGCCGAGGGAGTTCCGCGGCGATGCGGTCGCCACCGCCAAGCGCGATCTGCGGCCCGGCGACGTGCTCGACGGCGAGGGCGGCTACCTGGTCTGGGGCAACGCCATCCCGGCTTCGCGCAGCCGTGCGATCGGCGCGCTGCCGATCGGGCTCGCCCAGGCCAAGCTGAAGCGCCGCGTCGCCAAGGACAGCATCGTCACGATGGACGATGTCGAGTTCGACCACGATCTCGACGTGTTGGCACTGCGAAAGGAGATGGTGGCCGCCCCGCACGACGGCGGTTGCTGATGCGCCGGCCGATGCCGCGGCAGCTCTTCGCGGACGCGCATCGCCACTGCAGCTGGTCAGCAGCGATTCACCTGTCGATGGGCTGCCGGCGGGCTACGACGTCGTCATCGACGGTTTCCGCACCGCCTGAGGCGATCCAGGAACGACGCGCCGGAGGCGCCGGTGGACGACAGGAGCAAGCCCGGACACACGAGCATCCTGCTCACGACAATCAAGAAACGGGGAAACGTCATGAAGACCGTCACGATCGGCACCCTGCTGGGGGCGCTGCTTCTCGGCAGCGCCGGCATCGCGCAAGCCGCCGCGCTGAATCCGGACACCGATCCCGACCGCATCGACTGGTCCAAGCTCGACTCGAAATTCGGCGCCCTGCCGAAGCCGCCAGCCGGAACCAAGGTCGGCGGCGTGGTCAAGACCATGATCAACGAGTACTGGCGCTCGCTCGCCACCGGCTATCGCACCGAGGCGAAGCCGGTCGGCGTGACCGTGCAGGCGCAGGGTCCGCAGAACGAGGAGGACCAGCTCGGCCAGCTCTCGCTGGCCCAGAACATGCTCAGCCAGGGCTACAACGCGCTGATGCTGTCGCCGATCACCGACAGCAACCTGCAGCCGGTCCTGGAGGATGCCCGCCAGCAGCACGTGCCGGTGGTGGACGTCGATGATGCGGTGTTCCCCGATGCCGAGCACTTCGTCGGCAACGTGCAGGGCGAGAACGGCATGCGCGCGGCGCGCTGGTTCATCCAGCATCATCCCGACGGCGGCAAGGTCGCGGTGATCGAGGGGATCGCCGGCAGCTACGCGGCGAAGTACCGCACCGCCGGGTTCGTTGACACGGTCGGCAAGGGCGGCAAGTTCACGGTCGTCGCCAGCGTTCCGGGCAACTGGGACCGGCAGAAATCCTACGAGGCAGCCTCGACCATCCTCAACCAGCACCCGGACCTGATCGGCTTCTACTGCAACAATGACGGCATGGCGCTGGGCGTGCTCGAGGCGGTCAAGAGCGCCAACGCGCTCGGCAAGGTCGCGGTCATCGGCACCGACGGCTGGACCGATGCCCTGAAGTCGATCCGCGACGGCGAGCTCACCGGCACCATCGACAGCTTCCCCGACGTGACCGGCGAGATCGCGGTCGACGTGGCGATCCGCCTCGTCGCCGGCCAGAGCCTGCCGCGGGTGGTGACCACGCCGCAGGCCCTGATCACCAAGGACAACTACGACCACTATTTCGGCAAGGGGGTGAATCCGCGCGACGCGCTGCTCGCCGACGCGGGCTCGCAGCGTTAGCGGAAGCGCCCCGGGAGCAGAGCCATGCCGGATGTCCCTCTCGCGCTCGAACTTCGCTCGGTCTCGAAGTCCTGGCCCGGCGTTCGCGCCCTCTCGAACGTGTCGCTGCGTGCCGCGCCGGGCGAGGTGCACGCGCTGCTCGGCGAGAACGGCGCGGGCAAGAGCACGCTGCTCAAGATCCTGAACGGCCTGGTCCGCCCGGACGACGGTGAGATCCTGATCGGCGGCGAGGCGGTGCAGATCGACAGTCCGAAGGCCGCCCGCGCCGCCGGCCTGGCGATGATCCACCAGGAGCTTCAGCTGGTCCCCGAGATGGACGTCTCGCAGAACATGTTCCTCGGCGTGCCGCCGACCCGGTTCGGAGTGATGACCGACAAGCCGACCATGCGCCGCGAGGCGCGGCGGGTGCTGGCGCAGCTCGGCGCGGATTTCGAGGTCGCCCGCCCGGTCCGCGCGTTGAGCATCGCGCAGCGGCAGCTGGTCGAGATCGCCCGCGCGCTGCTGTGGGACGCGCGCATCATCGCCATGGACGAGCCGACATCGGCGCTGTCGCCGCAGGAGTTCGAGAGGCTGGTCACCGTGATCGACGGCATCACCCGGCGCGGCGTCGCGGTGATCTACGTCTCGCACAAGCTCGACGAGGTGTTCCGGCTGTGCAGGACGGCGACCATCCTGCGCGACGGCGCCCTGGTCGGCGAGTTCCCGCTCGCCGCGATGAGCGAGCACGAGACCGTCTCGCTGATGGTCGGCCGCAGCCTCGACCTGCCGCCTCGTCTGCCACGCACCGGCAGCTCGCCGGTGCTGGAGGCGACCGGCCTGACATGGTGCGACCGGGTGCGCGGCGTCAGCCTGACGGCGCGCCGCGGCGAGATCCTCGGCCTCGCCGGCCTGGTCGGCGCCGGACGCACCGAGCTGGTGCGTCTGCTGGCGGGCTTGGAGCGGCCGGATCGCGGCGAGATCCGGCTGCGCGGGCGCACCGTGCGGTTCCGTACCGCCGCCGCCGCGGTGCGGGCCGGCATCGGCCTGGTGCCGGAGGATCGCAAGAGGGAGGGGATCATCCCGCTGCGCCCGGTCAGCGCCAACGTGGCGCTGCCGGTGCTCCGGCACGCGCAGCGGGCCGGCTTCGTGCTGCGCGACCGGTTGCGCCGCTCGATACGCAAGCTGACCCAGGACGTGCAGCTCCGGCCGCCCGACATCGAGCGTCCGATCGGGCTGTTCAGCGGCGGCAACCAGCAGAAGGCCATCATCTGCCGCTGGCTGCTGGCGGACTCCGAGGTGCTGATCTTCGACGAGCCCACGCGCGGCATCGATATCGGCGCCAAGCACGAGATCTACCTGCTGATCGAGCAGCTGGCGGATCGGGGCAAGACGATCATCGTCGTCTCCTCGGAGCTGCCCGAGATCATCCGCATCAGCGACCGCGTGCTGGTCATGCGCGAAGGCAGGATCGTGGCCGAGCTGGCGCACGGCGAGCTCAGCGAGCAGGCCATCCTTCATCACGCCGTCGCCGGCGTGGCGCAGGCAGGAGACCAGGGGCCATGCCAGGGGACGCCATGAACGTGAGCCATGCTCCGGCCGGTGCGACGCGTCAGCTGCGCTCCCGGATCAGCGTTCGCGACGCCGGCACGCTGATCGGCATGATCGCGATCATCGTCGTGTTCTCGCTGCTGACGCCGTATTTCCTGACCGGGCGGAACCTAGTCAACGTGCTCAAGGAATCGAGCATCAACGCCTGCATCGCGGTCGGCATGACCATGGTGATCATCTCCGGCGGCATCGACCTGTCGGTGGGATCGACGGCGGCACTCGCCGCGGTCATCGGCGCCTCGCTGCTGAAGCTCGGGATCGCGGTGCCCTTGGCGATGCTGGCGATGGTCGGCATCGGAGCCGCCGCCGGCTGCGCCAACGGCCTGCTGATCTCGGGTTTCGGCCTGCAGCCGTTCATCGTGACACTCGGGACCCTGAGCCTGTTCCGCGCGCTGGCGCTGATCTACACCGGCGGTGATCCCATCCTCGGCATGCCGCACCCCTTCCGGATCCTGTTCACCTCGCAGCTCGGCTTCGTGCCGGTGCCGGTGCTGCTGGTCGCGGCGATCGCCGGGATCGCCTGGGTCATCCTGCGCAACACGCCGCTCGGCGACTACCTGCTCGCGGTCGGCGGCAACGAGGAGGCGGCGCGCGTGTCGGGCGTGCCGATCGGCGCCACCAAGATCGCCGCCTACGCCATGAATGGCATGGTGGCGGCGGTCGCGGCCATGATCCTCATCGCCTGGCTGGGTGCTGCCGATCCGACGCTCGGGAACCTGTGGGAGCTGCAGGCGATCGCCGCAGCGGCCATCGGCGGCGCCTCGCTGATGGGCGGCAAGGGCAGCATCGTCGGCACCGTATTGGGGGCGGTGATCCTGGGCACGGTGAGCGACGGGCTCACGCTGCTCAACGTGCAGGCCTTCTACCAGCTGCTGGCTACGGGGCTGATCATCATCGCGGCGATGCTGATCGATCGCGCCACGCGATCGTGAGGGCCGAGCTGCATCGTCAGCAACATATCGACAGGGAGAAGGGCAGATGTCGGACGATCGCGGACGGATCGCCATCACCGGCGCCAACGGCAACCTCGGCCGCAAGCTGGCAGCGGCGTTCGAGGCCGCGCCGTGGTGCCAGTCGATCATCGCGATCGACCGGGTTTTTCCGGACGGTTTTGCCGGCAGCAAGCTGAGGACGGTTCAGGCCGACCTCACCGACCGTCAGGATCGGCGCTGGATCGAGGCGATCGAGCCCGCGGACGTGATCATCCATCTCGCGGCGCAGAATCCCTTTCCCACCGCCAGCTGGGAGGATTCGACCGCATCGTTCGACATGACGCTCAACCTGCTCGGGGCCGCGGGAGCAGCGCTCAGGCGCTTCGTGTTCATCTCGTCGAACCACGTCATGGGCGGCTACAAGGACGCGGTGCCGGCCCTCGAACCCGACACGCTGACCGAAGCGCTCGCGCCGAGACCCGGCACGCGCACGGTCGACTCCCGTGGGAAGGTCAGCGACTCTCCGGCCTACGCGGTGCACAAGCTGATGGGCGAGCGGCTGTGCCGGGAGCGCGCGCTCGGCTCGCAGGGAGGCCTGACGACCGTGTCGCTCCGCGTCGGCTGGTGCCAGCCGGGCGAGAACCTGCCCTCCACCCTGAACGCCACCGGTGTCCCGGGGGAAGTCGTCCCGGAGGGCGACCTCGAGGCGGCGCGCGCGTACCGCTGGTTCCGCGGGATGTGGCTGTCGAACGGCGACCTGGTCCGGATCGTCGAGCGCGCCTGTCTGGCGGATGCATCCTCCTGGCCGGCACCGGCCATCGTGGTCAACGCCATGTCGGCCAACGAGGAAATGGTCTGGAGCCTCGAGGATGGCCGCCGCTACCTCGGCTACATCCCCCAGGACAGGTCATGATGACGACGGCGGACGACCTCAGGGCGGGCCGAACAACGCTGGCCGGCCTCTCCTGAACGGCCTCAGAGCTTGGCGCCGCCGTCCACCCGAAGCACGTCACCCGAGATCCAGCGCGCCTCGTCCGAGGCGAGGAGGGCGATCGCGCCGCCGATGTCATCGGGCTGGGCGACGCGCTTCAGCGCCTGCATCCCGATCGTGAAGTCACGGCCAGCTTCCGTCTTGGCGAAGTTCGACATGTCGGTCTCCACCACGCCGGGCGCGACGGCGTTCACCCGGATGCCCTTCGGTCCTAGGATGAACGCGAGATGCTTCACCAGCGTGTCGATCGCCCCCTTGGTCGCGGCATAGGCCGACAGGTTGCCGACCGCGGCATGCGCCACCAGCGACGAGGTGAAGACGATGCGCGCCCCCTCGCCCAGCACCGGCAGCAGCTGCTGCACCAGGAAATACGGCGCGCGGACGTTGACGGCGAACAGCGCGTCGAAATCCTCGATCGTCGTCTCCTCGATGGCGGCGGCCTTCGAGATGCCGGCGTTCGCGACGAGGACGTCCAGCCGGTCGCCGACGATCGCGCGGACTTTCGCCGCGAGCGTGTGCGGCCCGTCCGGGGCGGACATGTCGGCACCGATCGCCTGCGCCTGACCGCCGGACGTCCGGATCTCCTCGACCACCGCCTCAGCCGCGGCGGCATTGCTCCCGTAATGCACGAGCACACGTGCCCCCGCCTGCGCCAGCGCCGCGGCGGCGGCGCGCCCGATGCCGCGCGAGGCACCGGTGACGAGGGCGGTCTGTCCGTTCAAGGACGGCACCTCAGGATCCTCCGCCGTCGCCGCCGGTTCTGTCCCGATCTCCGTCACGCATTGGTGCCGCCGTCGACGGTCAGATTCGCACCGGTGATGTAGCCCGCTTCCGGACCCGCGACGAACGCCACCATGGCGGCGATATCCTCGATGCTGCCGTAACGCTTGAGCGCGGTGTTGGCGATCTGCGGCGTCGCCCAGTCGCCGGCGGCCGGGTTCAGGTCGGTGTCGATGGGACCCGGCTGGACGTTGTTGACCGTGATCCCGCGCGAGCCTGTCTCCCGCGCAAGCCCCTGGGTGAACATCTTGACCGCACCTTTGGTGGCCGCGTAGGCGGCCAGGCCGGGTGTCATTACCCGCTCGCCGACGCAGGAGCCGATCATGATGATGCGACCGCCGTCCTGGATGTGCCTGAGCGCCGCCAGCGTGGCGATCATCGTGCCGCGGAGATTGATGTCGATCATGCGATCCATCTCCTCGAGCGTGGTCTCGCTGAACGGCTTCGGGATCGCCGTGCCGGCGTTGTTGACCAGCACGTCGAGCCGGCCGTAGGTCGCGACGGTCTTCTCGACCGCGGCGGCGACGGCCTCGGCGTTGGCTGCGTCCGCCTGGATGGCGATCGCTCTCGCGCCCACCCGTTCGATCTCACCGACGACCGATGCCGCCGCCGTCGCGTCCTTGGTGTAGGTGATCGCGACGTTCGCGCCGTCCGCCGCCAGCCGCCTGGCGATCCCGGCGCCGATCCCACGCGAGCCGCCCGTGACCAGAGCAGTCTTGCCGGTGAGGTTCCCCATTGCTCGAGCCTCCTTGTTTTCGACGCTGAAGCGCCAGTTCTCCCTTAACCTACCGAGACTAGGCGTCACCGGCTGCGACGGGTAAGACTTTTTGAAGCTCGGGCCATACCCGGGAGGCATGAATTTGGTGACGTCGCCTGGCGGGGGATGCGGTATCCAGGCTTCGGCCTCATCCGTGCTATCCAGCCTCCATGCAGACCAGCCCCCCGACCCCGCACGCCGTCCTCGTCGGCATCCAGACGCCGGACGTCGTCGACGTCGCACACGAAGCCAGCCTCGAGGAGCTGGGGCGCTTGGTGAAGACGCTCGGCTACGAGGTGGTCGGCACGGTGTCGCAGAGGCGCGAGGGCACCGGCGCCGGGTCGCTGCTGGGCAGCGGCAAGCTGGCGGAGCTGGCGGCGCTCACCGGAGGTACCGGTGTGGTCGGCTCGATGGCGCCGCCCCCGAAATCCAAGGCGCGGCAGCGGTTCGAGCGTGAAGTGGCGACGGTCGGTGCGACCGAGCCCGAGCCGGGCGCCGGCCGCAGACCCGAATTCGTCATCGTCGACCACGAGCTCTCGCCGAGCCAGATCCGCAACCTGGAGCGTGCCACCGGCGCCCAGGTGCTGGACCGCACCGGCGTCATCGTCGAGATCTTCCACCGTCACGCCAACACCCGCGAGGCGAAGCTGCAGGTGGAGATCGCACGCCTGAACTACGTGGCGCCGCGCATGCGGGAGTCCTCGGCAGGCGGCGGCCGTCAGCAGGGGCCGGGTGCCGGCGAGAGCACGCTGGCACTCGACCGCCGCAAGATCCGCGACCGGCTCTCGGAGTTGAAGGACCAGTTGGACGCGGTGCAGCGCGACACCGACCAGCGCCGCGCCGCGCGCCGCGACCAGCTGCGCGTAGCGCTGGTCGGCTATACCAATGCGGGCAAGTCCTCCTTGATGCGTGCGCTCACCGGCAGCCAGGTGCTGGTGCAGGACAAGCTGTTTGCCACTCTCGACACCACCGTCCGTATCCTGCAGCCGGAGACCCGGCCGCGCGTGCTCGTCTCCGACACGGTCGGCTTCATCAAGCAGCTGCCGCACGACCTGGTCGCCTCGTTCCGCTCGACCTTGGCGGAGGCGCTGGAGGCATCGCTGCTGCTGTTCGTGGTCGACGCGTCGGATCCGACCCACGAGGCGCAGCTCGAGGTGAGCCGCAGCGTGCTGCGCGAGATCGGGGCGGACGCCGTGCCGTCGCGCCTCGTGCTGAACAAGCTGGACCGGGTGGACGCTGCCGGGCGCGCTGCCCTGATGGAGAAGCATCCGGACGCGATCATGCTTTCCGCCCAGGCGCCGGCGGATGTGAGCGCGTTGCGGGACACCGTCATCGCTTTCTTCGAGGCGGCGATGGTGGAGGATGTGCTGGTGCTGCCCTACGCGAAGCAGGGTCTGATCGGCGAGGTGTATGAAGGCGCACGCGTCCTGTCAGAGCAGTACGACGAGACCGGCCGGGTGCTGAAGGTGCGCGGCCTGCCGGGCGCGATCGCGCGGCTGCGGCGGAGCCTCGCTCCTGAGCCGCCCGATGATCAGCACCATTCCTGATCAAGGCCGCTCATGCCATGAGCGCCTGACGCCTGCCTACGTTTCCTCTTCAGCCGATCACGCCATGCCCGTCGTCATCCACCCCCATGAGGGTCACCTTGGTGCCGTCAGCGAGCGAGATCACGGTGGAACCACCGATGATGGCGACTGACTGCTGCGACGCTTGATATCCGAACAGTTCGACATGATCGATGCCTGGACGGAAGCCCTCTATCACGACGATGCCACCGGCTGCGCCATCGACGACCTGCAAGTTGGTTGCCCCTGCACCCTCGTTGATCGTGGCGGTGCCGGAGCCTGCAACGACCTGCATGGAACCCGCGCCGCCGACCAGGGACAGGTTTCCGGAGCCGGCGAACATCAGGCTGGCGCCATCTCCCGTGTGGACCTTTGAAGTGCCGGTGCCCGCCACCACGAGCATGTTGCCGCCCCGGCCCACGACATCGAGCGTGCCGGAGCCTCCGACCACCGAATCCGCTCCGTGCAGACTCGCCATCACCGCGAGAGTACCGGCGCTGCCGAAAATTGCGTCGCCCTGTTGCGCCGTGACGGCCAGGGACCCCGACCCGCCGACGACGGTATCCTGTCCGCCGCTGCCTCCATAGACCGTCGTGGGGCCAGTTCCGGTGAACACCACGCTGGCCGTGCCGCCGCCGATTGTCGTGTCGCCTCCGCCGCCGAGGATCGACTCCCGGCCTGACCCGGCAGTCAGCACATCATCGCCGGAAACAGAACCGAAGAGCCGGTCATCGGCGCCGGCGCCCGTCAGCTGGGTCAGGACGCCCGCTGCGCCCTGCGCGACGAGGACATTATGCCCGGCCGCACCACCGACGTAGCTGCCACCTCCGGCGCCGCCGAAGACGACAGCCGACCCCGCGCCACCGTTCACGGCGCTCGCCGCCGCGCCTCCGACGAAGGTCAGCTGGCCCGAACTTCCGGTGACCGTAGCCTGTCCGGCGAATGCCGTGACCGTGTCGCTCCCGCTCCCGGCTTGCACGTTCTGGCCCGCCGCAGCGTCATACCTCTGCGCGCCTCCACCGAGTGTGACGCTCATCGGCGGCGCCGGAGGCAGGATGTCGATCATCAACGCAGCCGACGCCCTGGAAACATTGGCCGCGGCATCGGTCTCCGTGGCTGTCAGAGAATGCCCGCCCAGCGCCAGTGCAGTCGTGGCTACGGACCACGCGGCGTCAGCTCCGACCATAGCGGAGCCCACTCTGCTGGTACCGTCGAATAGCGCCACGGCAGCGCCTGCTTCACCGGTTCCCGTGACGATGGGAGTGGTCTCGTCGGTGTCGGTGCCGCCCGCCATGAGCAAGAGATCGGCCGGCGCCGCAGGAGGCGTGGTGTCGACGGTGAGATCCAGAGCCGTGGATGCCGACGATGTATTTCCGGCGCCGGATTGTATTGCGCTCAGGCTGTACGAGCCGTCCGGGAGCGCCTGTGCAGGCGTGACAGACCACGTCCCGTCGGCGCTGACGGCTGCCTTGCCGAGCAGGACGGTGCCGAAGTCATAGAGACTAATGGCATCGCCCGCGGCGCCCCTGCCGTTGATCGTCGGGTGGTCGTTGCTGGTTATGTTGTCGCCGATCAGGCCGCTATCCGTGGATGCGGCGAGGGTGAGATCCGTCGGCGCGTCCGGAACAGCCGTGTCGATCGTCAGGGCGAAGGCGTCAGAGGATGCCGACCTCTCGCCGTACGTGTTCGTGGCGGTTGCCGTGATCCCATACGTGCCGCGCGGCAGAACGGGAAGCGCCACCGACCAGGCGCCATACTGATCTGCGACAGCGCTCGCGAGCACGCCGCCGGCCCCCGACAGCACCACCGTGCTGCCGTCCTGGGCGATGCCCGCGATCGTCGGCGTGGAGACGTTCGCGGTGCCCCCGGATGCACCATCCTCACTCGGGACGGATATCCCTATTTCGATCGGAGCGACGGGAGCGGTCGGCGTGCTCGAGTCCAGCCCGACGTCGATCTCATCGAAGCTGTTGCTGACCTGAGACAGCGGTATCAATTGCGGCTCGGTGTTGCCCCAGGGATTGCCGAGCTGGATCATGGCCTGGCCATCTACCGTGATCAGGCTTTCGAACATGTAGGCATGATCGCCGACCAGATCATACGCCAAGCTATCTGAAGCAGGAGTATCGAACGCAATCAGATCTCCTGCCGCCATGTAGCCCAGCAGGTTCTGGACGGAAAGTGAGGCAGGCGATATCCCTTCGGCAGCCTGACCCGTCAGTTCTTCCATGACGAACATCGGCCAGCCGCCCTGATCGATCACATCGTATCCACCGGACAACGTAGCTAGAGCCTTTTCCAGAACCTGAGCCCAGATCTCCTGTTGTCCGTCGAACACACCCTGGCCGTAGCAATTGACGGAGTTGTCCGGGAAGGTATTGTCTACATTAATCTGCGTCGGGACGAACGATCCGTCAGACTTCTCGTAGAGCGTCACCGTCTCTGTGCCGTCGGCATTCGCGCTGATCATGTTCGTGATCGCAGCGGGGCGGTCGAGGGTGAGTTCACCGATCGCTGCGAGAAGAAAGCAATCTCCGAGACCGCCCTGATTGATGTCGTTGATGCTCACCGGCGCATAGCTGTCAGGCTCTTGCAGGTAGAGAACCTGCGCAAGATCGTCTGTGCCCGCATCGAGCAAACCACGCGAAAGGGTTGCGGCTGCGCTTCCGGGTGCGATGGCGAGGATAGCAGTCGGGTCCAGGTCGTTATCGGAACGTATAGTGTGGAAGATGACACCAACTCCCGGCGTAAGCTTAGAGACTATTGATTTATTACTTGTAGGTAATTAAGTCAATCGGGTGCACTTCAGATCGGTCCGAATTAACGACGAAAAGACGCAGCTCGAACAAGGCCTTTATCCGGTGCGGTCGAGGCCGATCGTGGAGGGAACCGCATGGGCGCGCCCTGACCAGTTGTATCGCATCCGCCTGTCTCCGGCACCCACGGCTCAAGATCGCGGCGGGCCAGGGGAAGCTGGCACCTCCGGTCAGGGCTGCGCGCAGGCCCCAATCCAGATCGTGCTGCGGCTGGATTTCTGCTCGACGTCAGGGACCGACGCGGTGACCTCCGATCGCGCCTGCTCGATGCGGTTGCGCCCCCTGCCCTTGGCCTCGTAGAGCGCGGCATCCGCGCGAGCGACAAGCGTCAGCGCCGTATCGTCGTCGCGAAGGAAGGCGAGGCCGCCACTCGAGGTCACGGTCCGGTCCAGGTCGCAAACCGCATAGGGCATGTCGGTCAGGGCCGTGTGGATCGCTGTCACGCGCCGTGCGACTGCATCTTCCGATCCCGGCAGGATGACGAGGAACTCTTCGCCGCCGTAGCGGCCGGCCGCTTCGGGCGAGGTGATCGCGGCGGCGAGCCTGCCGCCGAAAGCGGCGAGCACGGCGTCACCGGCGAGATGACCGAAGTGATCGTTGATCTTCTTGAAATGGTCGATGTCGCACAGGAGTATAGCCAGCTTGCTTCGCAACGGCAGCGCCGTCGCGATCGCCTCCTCCAGTGCGAGCATGATCGCACGCCGGTTCGGCAAGCTGGTCAGGGCGTCCGACATCGCCAGGCGCCGGAGTTCGCCCTTGGCCTGCTCGATCTCGACCGTACGCTCGCTCACCACCTGTTCAAGACGCTTTCGCTGGCGCAGCAGCAGCCGCACCCGCGCCTGCCACGCGCTCGCGAACATGGCAGCGCCGGCGAGCATGCACAGTCCATAGAACCACCAGCGTCGCCACCAGGGTGCGCGGATGTGGATCGTGAACCCGATCGTGGGCGACGTCGAGCCATGCACCGTGTCGACAGCGATCAACTCGAAGCGAAGCTTGCCGGAGGGCAGGCCCGCATAACGGACTTCATGCCCTGTCGTGTCGTTCCAGCCGTCATCCACCCCGTGCAGTCGGTAGCGGAACGACACGCTACGACTCCGGGCGTAGTCGAGATCGACGTAACGCACCACCAGGGGTCCCGGGCTCCACTCGGCGCGAACCGACGCGGACAACGGCAGGCTGTGGCCGCCGAGCGACAGGCTGGTGACCATGGGATGCAGCGTCGCCTGCGGGCGCAGGTGGGCCGGATCGAGCAGGTGCGACAGACCGTGGCTGGTGCCGAACCAGATCGAGCCATCCACGTCATCGTAGATCCCCGACGAATCCATATCGTTGCTGATCGGCCCGTTGCCGCTGTCGAACCGTCGCCATGATCGTCCATCGAACATGTCGATCCCGTGATCCGTCCCGATCCACATCCAGCCGCGACCGTCCCGGTGCACGAACACGATATTGTTCGAGCCGATCACGGGCGCTGCGATCGACGGGAGCATCGTCAAGCGCCCGGCCACCATTCGCGCGCGCAGCACCCCGGTGGAGTCGGTGGCGATCCACAGATCGCCGTTCGAGGCGAAAGCGAGGTCGATCGGCGCAGCTTTCAGCAAGTCGGCGGAGCCCAGGAGATCGAAGCCTCCAGCGGCGTTACGTCGGAACAGTCCGTTCCGCGCGACCGCCCAGACCGCGCCGGACAGGTCCGTCGTCACCTGCCACATCTCGTGTGGCAGCACGACCTGGAACCTGGCGCTCGAAGCCGGGGCGTCGGCGTCCGGCAGCTCGAACAGCGCCGTGCGTGTGCCCAGCCAGAGCCGGTCATCGCGGTCGACGGTGGCTGCACGCACGACACCGATCGAGGGGAACCGTTCGACGGCACCGCGCGCGTGATCGAGCCGGACCAGCGACTCGCCGAAGGGGGCGACCCACAACCGCCCCTGGCGGCTGGCTGCGATCGTATAGTTACCGCCGGGAACACCGACCAGCTTGCTGCCGAGCGGCGCGCTACCGTCGTCCGTGGCCACCCAGAGCTGTCCGTCCGGGAGCCGCGTCATCGACCAGACGGTGTCGCTGGGCAGTCCATCGTCCGCGGTCCAGTGCTCCCAGTCGCCGAAGCCGACGCTTCGGAAGGCGCCCGTCCCGAAGCTGCCGACCCACAGCGATCCTTCGTGGTCGAACAGGAAGGCCTGGATGCGGTTGGCCGACAATCCTCCCGCGTGGTGCGTGTGGCTGCGCCAGGCGGTTCCGTTCCAGTCGATCAGGCCAAGATCGCCCTGCGTGAGAACACCGCCCTTTCGATCTCCAATCAGATCAAGCTCCTCGGGATAGCCGGCAAGGAAGGAGCTGTGCTGACCTGGCACGGCCGCGACGGCGAATGCGGCCTGACCCGGTCGCTGCCAGGCGAGGTGGTCGAGGCTGCGCGCCCAGAGCGTGCCGTCGTCGGTCCGGCGCGCGACCTGCCACGCCTCGGCAGGCAGGCCATCGGCGGCGCCGAAGACCGTCACCCGTCCGGCATTCGCGCGGCAGATCGCGACGCCGCACCCGATCAGCAACCCGCCCGGCGGGTCTGGCACGACGAACCGCGCCTTCGCCAAGCCGGGAGCGCCGGCCAGCGTCGAGGCGTCGAACAGTGGCGAGAACTTCGCCACGCCGTGGCCGTCCACCGGAGCGCCGAGAAGCGTGCCGTTGACGTCGATCACGGCGCTGGTGCCGCTCACGGCGAGAAGATGGGTCGACTCGAAGTCCAGTGCCGTCTGCCCGGTGTCGATCCTGCTGAACGTCGAGCCGTAGCGGACGAAGACGCCGTCGGTCGTGACGACCCAGACCCGACCGGCGCCGTCGGTCGTGACCTGCCTGATCCAGGCTGCCGATGGCAGCCCGACGGCCACGTCGTACGCCGTTATGCTGGAGCCATCGTAGCGGTAGAGACCGCCCTCGGTGCCGAGCAGAATGTAGCCTTCCGCATCCTGGGCCAGTGCCGTGACCGTTAGGTTTCCCAGCCCCTGCTCGTCGGTGTAGTTCTGGAACCTGGTGAACTGGGCGTGGGCGCATTGCCCGCACTGCCACAGCAGGAGGAAGCCGAGAACGACGGCGTGCGCGAGATGCCGCAGGCGGTCGCCGGGACGGGCAATACGAACGGCTTGACGCGACGATATGCTCACCGGCTCCTCCCGAGCCAGTATTGCGCCAGATGGTTGTCAATCGCTTAACGGGGCGGAACCCGACTTGGCCGGCGCGCCGGCGGAAGCCGCGGGCGTGAGCGCTCGCCTTCTGCTCAGGATGGAGCACGCGTCCCGCAAGCCGTTCCAGCCGCCGGTCAGCGTGCACATCGTGAGCGCGATCAGGACCGGCTCCACCGCGAGCCGGAAGCGCATGTTCTCGCCACCTTCCGCCAGGCTGAACAACGCCAGCCCATACAGGCTCGCCGCCACCAGGAAGGACGTCCCCGGCGGAAGGTAACGTCGCAAATCACGTCGGCGGCGCCATTGATCGAGCAAGGCCAGCAACGGGAACAGGCCGTGCAGCACCAAGATGGTCAAGGCGTCCAGCGGCGCGAGACTGATGGTGCCGAACAACGCCCTCCGCCCCGGCGCGCTCACGGCCCACGCGGTGGTCGCGACGCGCTGCATCTCGCCGAAACCCTGGCTGGCCAGACAGGAAAGGGACGGTCCACTGGCTCGACGTAGAGCAGGTTCCAGACAAACAGCGCGGCATGGTCTGCGATTCACTTCCAAAGGAACCGATATCCTCTGCGAAAGCGCGTCAACAGGAGTGCCGGATGGGCGAGGGTGAAGCGAGCGACGGCGATGCGCCACGCATTCGATTCGGCCGACACCGACGGCAGGTTCCATGCCGCCGTGATCCCCCCGAGTTGGGCAGTCATCATCTCGTCCCGCGTGCGAAGCTCCGGCGGCAATACCTGTTTCGTGCGCATCTCGAAAGGAAACGTGTAGTGTCGGCCGATCAGCTGGAACCACGGCGGATACAGCTCGGGAGGGCTGTCGGCGATGTCATGCAGCAAAAGCAGATCCTGATGAGCCCAGAAGACTCCCTTCGCGAGATTCATTCCGCTCCAGCTTGAACTCTTCACGGTGAACCGGCCGAGGGCGATCCAGTTCTTCATGGCCCGGCCACCCTGCAGCAGGAGCAGCGGCACGAGATAGGCCGCCAACATCCGCCGTCGCCGACTCAGGGCTCCAACGGCGCCGAACGCCAGCGGAAGAAAATTCAGCGAGGATCTGGTCAGGGCGGCCATCGCCACCAACGTCCCGAGCATCAAGGCGCGGCGGGGCACCTGATCGTCTTGGGCTAGAACACGGCGGCCCTGCCAGCAGCAGGCAAGCACACCCAGCATTCCGCGGTTCTCGTAGAACAGCTGGCCGAAGAAGGCATATCCGGAAACCACGAGATCGGTCGACAACACGAACCACAGGGAGGCAAACGGTGCCGCGAGGCGGCTGCTCGTCATCTCGCGGATCAGCAGGCAAAGCAGCCAACCGGTCATCGCCGCGACGACTCCCTGAAGTCCGCAGGGAAGCTCGGCCGTCCTGAAGGGCTAGCCGCAGGCACCGAGTGCGAGCCGGAACACCAGGTGCGGCACCGGCGGCGTCTGCTGCAGAAGCCACAGGCCGGTCCAGAAGCGCCTCCGGTAGATCTCGACCGGCAGCAGCTGCATGACCTGGAAGCAGGGCGCCTGCGCGACCAGAGCGAGCAGCGCCGGCTGCATGCGCCACCACAGGACGGCACGATGCTGCAGCGCGACGACGAGCACGATCCATTCCGGCTTCTGTCGCAGCGTCTGGAACAACTTGCCGACCGGTGCGCCCGGACCGATCTCGATGAAATCCAATATGACGGCACCCTTCGCTCGCACTCTCGCGCGGCTGTGTGCGCCGCCATCGCACCTCGTCGGCGTAGCCTGCCCGCTCGGCGGGATCATCCGCCCGTCTGCATCCACGCGGCCGTCGCGGCATCGCTGCGGCCGAACGACGGCAGCTTCTTCTCCAGCTGCTCCACCGTGTTCACGCCGAGCTTTTCGAGCAGCGCGCTCGTGATCAGGGTCACCGGGACGGTGATCTGGTGGCCCGGAGCTTCGCCGGCCAGCAGCATCGCATCCGCCCGCACGCAGACGGCGCCGAGCACCGCCGCGTCCGAGGCCGCCGTCGCGACCCAGGGAGAGTGCGGCGCCCGCATCGCCTGGATGTCGGCGGTGGAGATGTCGGCACTATAGATCCGAAGCTTGTCGTCCAGCCCGGCCTCGTCCGCCGCCAAGGCGACGCCACGTGCGAACTCGTCCCAGGGCGCCACGACCACCGAGATGTCGGGATGCGCCCGCAGCGCCGCCCCCGTCTGGTCGGCGACCGAGGACGCGACCGGCGAGGCAGCGGTGCCCCATCGCGCTTCCTGACGAACGCCGGGATGCGCCGTCTTGAACTGGCGCCAGACCTGGTCGCGCCGGTCGAGCGGCGCGAAGCCCGCGACATAGACGTAGCCGGCGGCAAAGCGGTCGCCGTTGTCCCGCAGGGCTTGCCCGAGCACGGCGCGCGCGAGCCCCTGGTCGTCGTGCTGCACCTGCGGGATCGCCGGGTTCGAGAGGTCGACGTCGAACGCCACCACCCTGATGCCGGCCCGCACCGCGGCGTCGGCGACGTCGCGCAGCGTCTCCGGCATACCTTGATCGATCACGATGCCCTTCACGCCGAGGTTGATGGCCTGCTGGACGGCGTCGCGCTCGGCGGCCGGATCGCCGCGTCCCTGCATCACCCGCAGATCGATGCCGAGCTTGCGCGCCTGACGCAGCGCGCCGGCTTCGTAGGACTGGAAGAAGTCGCCGTCCGACAGCAGCGTGATCAGCGCGACCGACACGTGCCCCTTGTCGAACGGCGGCGGCGCGCCGGGTAGACCGGCCGCCGATGCGAGCCCCGGACCGCCGAGGGCGGCGACGGCGACGAGGGCGGCCGCGAGCGATCGGGCAAAGGCGGACATCATCGTGGGTTTCCTCAGCTATGATGACCCCGGCCGAGCCGGTAGGTGAGTGCCAGGGAGGCGACGAGCACCGCGCCCTTGATGAAGTCCTGCGCGTAGTAGGGCGTGTCCAGCATGGTCAGGCCGTTCAGCAGCACGCCCACGAGCACCGCGCCGACCACGGTGCCGACCACGTTGGGACGACGCAGGTCGAGCACGGCGTAGCCGATCAGCGCCGCGGCGAAGCCGTCCTGCAGCAGCGAGCCGCCGTTGACGATGTCGCCGCGCCCGACGCGGGCGGCGAGCAGGATGCCGCCGATGGAGGCGATCGTGCCCGACATGACGTAGGCCAGCGTGCGCACCCGTCGCGTGCGGGCGCCGGCGAGCCGGGCCGCTTCTTCGTTGCCGCCGACCGCGTAGGCGACCCGGCCCCAGCTGGACCGCTCCAGCAGCACCCAGAGCAGGGCTGTCGCGGCGAGCAGAACGAGAACCGGCACCGGCACCAGGCCGTCCAGTCGGGCACGCCCGAGCAGCAGGAAGCCGGGTGCGAATGCGCCTCCCGCGGTGCTGCCGTCGTCGAACGGCATGCCGGGCGAGATCGCGCGCCCGCCGCTCGGGATCAGTTGCAGCCCACTCACCAGGAACAGCGTGCCCAGGGTGGCGAGCAGGTCCGGGATGCGCAGGACGACCGTGAGCAGGGCGTTGAACCCGCCGACCGCGGCGCCGGTCGACAGCGCCAGCGCCACTGTCGCCGGCGCCTGCCAGCCCCAGACCACCTGGGCGTAGCTCGCGATCATGCTGGCGAGTGCTGCGGTGCTGCCCACCGACAGGTCGAAGCCGCCGACCGCCAGCGACAGGGTGATGCCGAGCCCGAGCAGGGCGGTGACCGAGACGCCCTGGACGATATCCAGCAGGTTGTTCACTCGCAGGAAGGCGGGCTGCGCGATGGAGAAGGCCAGCAGCAGCGCCGCGAGCACCACCAGCGCCGCGATCTGCCCGAGCCGACGCAACGCGCCGGCAGCGAAGCCGACGCTCCGCCTCCCGAGCGCGATCGCCGACGCCCGACCGCTCACGCGGCGTGCTCGATCGCGTCGGCCGCCGCCAGCAGCGCGGCACCGTCGCGATTCGGGTGCCCGACATCGCACATCCCGTCGTCACGCAGGATCAGCAGCCGGTCGGCCGCCTGCAGCGCCTCCTCGGCATCGGCCGTCGCCAGCAGCACCGCCGTGCCGGCGCCGAGTGCCCGCAGCGAGGCGATCAGATCGTGACGCGCCCGCACGTCGACACCGGCGAACGGCTCGTCGAGCAGCAGCACGCGGCCCGGCACCGCCGACCAGCGTCCGAGCACCACCTTCTGCTGGTTGCCGCCCGACAGGCGCTCCAGCCGGTCGGCCGGCCCCCGGCAGACGATGCCGAGGCGACGGATCGCCTCGAGAGCCGCCGCGCGTTCACGCCGCCACGGTGCGAGCCCAGTCGGTCCGGTCCATCGCGGCAGGTGCGGCAGCGCGATGACGTCGGCGATGTTGGCGCCGCGCGAGCCGACGACCGGGAACGAGTTGCGCCAGCGATCCTCGGCGGCGAGGAACACGCCCGCCCGCACCGCGTCGCGCGGGCTGCGGGGCCGCCATGCCGCCCCCCCGAGCGTCATCGCGCCGTCGCGCGGCGGGATCGCGCCGAACAGCGTGCGCAGCAGCCGCGACTTGCC
>CAXTOC010000005.1:0-31290 GCA_964245725.1 uncultured Acetobacteraceae bacterium
GCCGTCGATGGTGATCGTCGGGCGGACGGTGATGCCGGGCGTCGTCATGTCGATGAGCAGGAAGGAGATGCCCCGCTGCTTCTTCGCCTCGCGGTCGGTGCGGACCAGGCAGAAGATCCAGTCGGCGAACTGGCCCAGCGTGGTCCAGGCCTTCTGGCCGTTGACGACGTAGCTGTCGCCGTCGCGCTCGGCGCGTGTGCGCAACGAGGCCAGATCCGAGCCGGCGTCCGGCTCTGAGAAGCCCTGGCACCACCAGATGTCGAGGTTTGCGGTGGCGGGCAGGAAGCGGCGCTTCTGCTGCTCGTTGCCGAAGGTGGCGATGACCGGGCCGACCATGTGGACGTTGAACTGCAGCGGCGACGGGACGCTCGCGCGCTGCATCTCCTCGGTCAGGATGTAGCGCTGCACCGGGGTGAGGTCGTTGCCGCCCCACTCGCGCGGCCAGTGCGGGACCGCCCAGCCGCGGGCGTTGAGGATGCGATGGACGGTGACGCGGTCGGACTTCGAGAGATGCTCGCCGTCGCCGGACTTCCTGCGGATGTCGACGGGAACCTCCTCTCGGAAGAAAGCGCGGACCTCCTCTCGGAAGGCGGTCTCAGCCGGCGTGAAGCTCAGGTCCATGATGTCATCCTGTGGTCGAGGAGGTCACGAGGCGGAACGACGGAAGGCGAGCGTGCCGTCCCTCAGGCGACCGAAACGGATCAGCGGCATGTCGAGAAGGTAGTTGTTATGGAGCTTCCACGGCGCGCGGTCGCCGTAGTTCGGAAGGATCGAGGCGGCACGCTGGACGTAGCCCGAGGTGAGGTTGAGGAAGGGTCGCTGCCTGACCGAGGTGTGCGGTCTCGGAACGACGATGTCGTAGCGGCGGCGACGCATGAAGTTGATCACGCGGCAGGCGAACGACGCGACCAGGTCGGCCTTCAGCGTCCAGGAGGCCATGGTGTAGCCAACGAAGAAGATGAAGTTCGGCACGTCGCCGATCATCATGCCCTTGTAGGCCAGACGCTGGCTAAAATCGACCGCCTCGCCGTCGACCGTCACCGCGATGCCGCCCATCGCGACGATCTTCAGTCCGGTGGCGCTGACGATGATGTCGGCGTCGATCTGCTTGCCGGAGACGAGCTTGATCCCGGTCTCGGTGAAGCGCTCGATATGGTCGGTCTCGACGGAGGCGCGGCAGTCGCGGATCGCCTCGAACAGGTCGGAGTCGGGCGCCAGGCACAGGCGCTGGTCCCAGGGATCGTAGGTCGGGGTGAAGTGTCTCGCGACGTCGAAGTCGGGCCCCAGCTCCTTGCGCACCATGTCGATCAACTGGCGCTTGAAGTCGGCAGGCTTGGCACGCGCCAGCTCGTAGTAGAGGACCTCCTGGGCGATGTTCTTGATCCGGGTCAACCGGCTGGCCAGGGCGCGCGGGAGTACGCGGCGCAGCAGCTCGCCGATCCTGTCGCTGCTCGGCCGCGAGAAGATGTAGCTCGGCGAGCGCTGCAACATGACGACGTGGCCGGCGGTCCTGGCCATCGCCGGGACCAGGGTGACGGCGGTGGCGCCGCTGCCGATGACCACGACGCGCCTGCCGGCGTGGTCGAGGGATCCGGGCCAGAACTGCGGGTGGACGAGCTGGCCTCGGAACGCCTCGGCGCCGGCGAACTCCGGCGCGTGGCCCTCGGCGTAGCTGTAGTAGCCGCTGCACATCAGCAGCATGCCGCAGGTCAGGCTGATGCTCTCTCCGTCCACCTCGACGTCCAGCGTCCACCGCGCCTGCTCGGTCGAGAACGACGCCGCCCGCACCTGGTGCCGCAGTCGGACATGTCGGTCGATCCGGTACTCGGTGGCGGTCTCGCGGATGTAGTTCAGGATCTCGCTTCCCGGCGCGATCGAGTGCTGGTGTCGCCAGGGGCGGAACTTGTAGCCGAGCGCGTGCATCTCCGAGTCGGAGCGCACCCCGGGATAGCGGAACAGGTCCCAGGTCCCGCCGATCGTCGCCCGGCTCTCCAGGATCGCGAACCGCTTGCTCCGGCAGTGCTGCACCAGGCGGCACGCGGCGCCGATCCCCGACAGGCCGGCGCCGACGATGACGACGTCCAGATGGGCGCTGGCCCGCTGCGGGGTCGCGCTCGGTGGGAGCCCCGCCTCAGCCGCTCCGTCGGGCATGGTGTTTCTTTCGCTGTCGCCGCGGCACCGCAGTGGGGTGACCCTCACGCCGCTGACGGCCCGGTCGCGCGCTCGACGAGCGCAGCCGCCTTTGCGCAAGGCGTCGACAGGATCGCCGGTCCCGCGGACTCACGACGCTGCCTTGGTTGGAGAATTCCCGCACGTGCCGACGCCGAGCGACGGCATCGCGCCCAGCGTGGCGGCGGTGTTGACCGCAGCCCTCCCGGACATCGTGCGGTCGATCACCCGCTGCGTCAGCACCGCATCCTCACCGAACACGTGAAGGCCGAGCGGGCGCTCGCCCTTGTTGAGAGCCGCGATCCGCTGTCGAGATCATCATGGCGGATGACGCGAGGGAGCGGCCCGAAGATCTCGTCCTTCGCGAGGCGCAGATCAAGATCGGTGATCAGCGACATCGGCATCCGCCGCGCTTCCGGGCGGGCGGCTCCGGCTTCACGCCGCGCGCCCGTCCCGAGCGACACGCTGTCGCGCAGGCTGACCACGAGGCTGACGCCGCCGGCGAGGTCATGACACTGGCGACAGCCGACATCCTGGCTTTGGATGGTGCTTCTCGTGTGCTCGTGGTCGTTCACGCGGCGCGGCCTCAGCCATTGAACGTCGCGTGCTCGACGGCCTTGCGGGCCAGCAGGGTCGAGACCTCGGCGTCCGCGCCCAGACGCGCGCGATGCGCCTCCAGGCCGGCGACGATCGTGGCCGAGCCGACCCCGTCGGCCCAGAACAGCGGACCGCCGGTCAGCGACGGCCAGCCATAGCCATGCACCCAGACCAGGTCGATATCCGACGCCTGCTGCGCGATGCCCTCCTCGAGGATCTTCGCCGCCTCGTTGACCATCGGGTAGAGCAACCGCTCGCGCATCTCGACCGTGCCGATGGTTCGCTGCCGAAAACCCTGCCGCGCAGCGAACGCCCTGATCGCGGCCACGACGTCGGCCGACGGCGTGCGGTTGCGCTCGGCGTCGTAGTCGTAGAAGCCGCGCCCGTTCTTCTGCCCGCGCCGGCCCGCTTCGCAGAGGATCTCGCGCACGTCCGAGCCTGACGACGAAACCTCGTCCCAGCCGATATCGAGGCCGGCGAGGTCGGCCATCTGGAACGGGCCCATCGGCATGCCGAAATCGAGCAGCACCTGATCCACCTCGGCCGGCGCGGCACCTTCCAGGATCAGCAGGTTGGCCTGACGCTGCCTGGCTTCCAGAATGCGGTTGCCGATGAAGCCGTGGCAGACGCCGGCGACGACCGCGACCTTGCCGATCTTGCGCGACAGCGACATCGCCGTGGCCAGCACCGCGGGCCCGGTCCTGGCGCCGCGCACGATCTCGAGCAGGCGCATGACGTTGGCGGGCGAGAAGAAATGCATGCCGAGCACGTGGCCCGGACGCCTGGTGACGGCGGCGATATCGTCGAGGTCCAGGTAGCTGGTGTTCGAGGCGAGGATGGCGCCGTCCTTGACGATGCCGTCGAGGCGCCGGAACACGTCCTTCTTGAGGTCCATGTTCTCGTAGACGGCCTCGATGACGAGGTCGCAGTCCGCCAGCGCGGCGAAGTCGAGGCTCGGCGAGAGCTGCGACATCGCGACCTCGACCTGCGCCGCGGTCAGGCGACCGCGCCTGGCGGAGCGCTCGTAATTCCTCCTGATGGTGGCGACCCCGCGATCGAGCGGCGCCGCTTCGCGCTCGACGAGCGTGACCGGCAGACCGGCCGACAGGAAGTTCATCGCGATGCCGCCACCCATGGTGCCGGCGCCGACGACGCCCACCTTGCGCACCGGGATCGTCGCGGTATCCGCGGCCAAGCCTTCGATCTTCGCAGCCCTCCGCTCGGCGAAGAAGACGTGGCGAAGCGCCATCGATTGCCGGCCGCCGGCGAGCTCGAAGAACAGCGCCCGCTCGCGCGCCAGGCCGTCCGCGAACGGCATCGCGGCGGACGCCCTGATCGCCTCGATGCAGGCCGCCGGCGCGTCGCGGCCACGCAGCTTGCCGCCCTGCGACGCGAGGAACGTCTCGAACATCTCCGGCGCGGCGACGACCGCACGGTCGCGGGTGCGTCGCGGACCGCCAGGGATCGCGACCTCGCGCGCGAAGGCAACGGCGTCCTCGGTCAGCTCCTCCTCGCGCACGATCCGGTCGACCAGCCCGATCGCCAGCGCGCGCTCGGCGTCGACCGGATCGCCGCTGACGATGCGCGACAGCGCCTCCGGGACGCCGACGATCCGCGGCAGGCGCTGGGTGCCCCCGGCGCCCGGCAGCAGTCCGATCTTGACCTCCGGCAGGCCGAGCCTGGCCGAGGGCGCGGCCACCCGGTAGTGGCAGCTCAGCGCCATCTCCAGGCCGCCGCCGAAGCAGGTGCCGTGCATGGCGGCGATGACCGGCTTCGCGCCTGCCTCGATGCGGTCCAGCATCTCGGGCAAGAACGGCTCGACCGGCGGCCTGGTGAACTCGGTGATGTCCGCGCCACCAGAGAACAGCCGGCCGGCGCCGCGCAGCACGATCGCCCGGACGGCGTCGTCGGCGCGCGCGGCGTCGAGCGCGTCCTCGATGCCGCGCCGGATCGCGGCGCCGAACGCGTTCACCGGCGGGTTGTCGATGACGATGACGCTCACCACGCCGTATCGTTCCGTCCTGATCATGGCCTGTACCGATGGATCGCGGTTCGCGTGGTCACGGCAGAGCGCCCGATATGGTGGCGCCGCCGTCGACGACGATCATCTGCCCGGTGACGTAGGGGCTCGCCCGCGTCGCGAGGAACACCGCCGCGCCGGCGGTCTCGCCCGCCTCGCCGATCCGGCGCAGCGGAGTCGCGCGGCTCAGCGCCGCCTCGGCCCGCTTGTCCTCCCACAGCGCGCGGGCGAAGTCGGTGCGGATGACGCCGGGCGCGATCGCGTTGATGCGGACGTCGTGCCGGCCGTACTCGACGGCGAGGTTGCGCAGGAGCTGGAAATCGGCCGCCTTGGAGATGGTATAGGTGCCGATCGTCTCGGAGCCGAGCAGGCCGCCCGCCGAGGAGACGACGATGATCGCGCCGCGGCGACGCTCGATCATCGCCGGCGCCGCCATGCCGATCAGCCAGTGGTTGGACAGGATGTTGTCCAAGATCTTGCGGAACTGCTCGTCGCTGATGCCGGCGAGCGGGCCGTAATAGGAGCTCGAGGCGGCGTTGCAGACCAGCAGGTCGATCGCGCCGAGCCTCTCGTTGGTGCGGTCGACGAGGGCGCGCAGCGCCGGCTTCGAGGAGATGCTCGCCGCGACCGCGATCGCGCGTCCGGCGCCATGTCGGGTGTTGATCGCATCCCCCACCGCCTCGCACGCCTCCTGCTTGCGGCTCGAGATTACCACGCGGACGCCGTGGAGGGCGAACGCCCGGCCGATCCCGCGCGAGGAGCCGGTCACCACCGCGACCTGGCCGGTCCGGTCGAACAAGTTCGGCTCGGCAGGCGCGTCGCTCATCCGGCGGCTCCCGCCATGCGGGCCTCCCTCCAGGCGGCCTCGGCGAGCGGGACCATGCGGGACGCGGATGCCTCGGCGGTGACGCTCGATGCGTTGCCGTCGATAGTGCGCTTGCGTGTGCCCTGCACGATGCCGACCAGGCGGAACAGGTTGTAGGCGAAATACCAGTGACGGTTCGACACGTCGTCGCCGTCAGTGCAGGCGCAATACAGCGCCACCGCCTCGTCGAGCGACGGGATGCCGGAGGTGGCGAGATCGGCACCGTGCAGTCCCGAACGCCCGTCCGCCGGCATCGACCAGTTCATGGCGAAATAGGCGAAGTCGGCGAGCGGGTCGCCGATGGTCGACAACTCCCAGTCTAGGACGGCGCGAAGGCGGGGCCGTCGCTCGCGTAGATCAGGTTGTCGACCCTGTAGTCGCCGTGGATGATCGCGACCCGCGTCTGCTCGGGGGTGCGCGGCAGCCACTCGATGAGCTTCTCGACCGGCTCGATCCGCGCCGTCTGTGCCGTGCGATACTGCTGCGTCCAGCGCTGCACCTGGCGGCCGAAAATAGTTGCCCGGCTTGCCGAACTCGCCCAGGCCGACGGCGACGTGGTCGAGCGAGTGCAGGCGCGCGAGGATCGCACCGATGACGCTCCCGTCGCTGCACAGCGCGATCGGGGCTGCGACCGGAACGCCGCTCGGATGCAGGGCGCGCAGCAGCCGGTATTCCCGGTCGACCGCGTGGACCGACGGCAGGAGCGTGCCGGACGGCTCGCGGCGGAGCGCGTAGGTCCCGCTCGCGGCCTCGAGCCGGTAGGTCGGGTTCGACTGCTGGTCGGGAAACTTGGCGACACTGACCGAGAGGGCGAACCCGTCGATCGCCGCGGCGAGATCGAAATCCTCCGACACGCCGGCGCCGCCATGCGCCTGGATCGCGTCGTCGAGGATGCGCAGCGCCATCGCCGGCGGCTGCACCTTGATCATCGCGATCTCGTTACGGGCTGCCTTGTTGCCGCAGCGATCCATCATGTCGGCCGCCTTCAGGCAGAGCAGGCGCGACATCTCGATGTCGATCCGGGCGCGCGCAACCCGCTCCTCCCACACCGACCGCTCGGCGATCCGCCTGCCGAAGGCGACGCGCGACACCAGCCGCCTGGCCATCGCCTCGAGCGCCTCCTCGGCGACGCCGATCGTATGCATGCAGTGGTGGATGCGGGCCGGCTCCAGGCGCCCCTGCGCGATCTCGAAGCCGCGACCTTCGCCGAGAAGCGTGTTGCCCTTCGGGACGCGCACCTCTTCGAGCACGCCTTCGGCGTGGCCGTGCGGCGCATCATCGTGGCCGAACACCGACAGCATCCGCTTCCGGCGGACGCCGCGGCTCGCGAGGTCGAGCAGGACCATGCTCTGCTGCAGGTAGCGTTCCGCCTGCAGGTCGCTCTTGGCCATGACGATCGCCAGTCTGCACCGCGGGTCGCCGGCCCAGGGCGACCACCACTTCCGCCCGTTGAGGATGTAGCCCTCCGCGTCGGCGGCGACGCTGGCGCATACGCTGGTCGCGTCCGAGGAGGCGACGTCCGGCTCGGTCATCAGGAAGGTCGAGCGGATCTCCCCGCGCATCAGCGGGCGAAGCCAGCGCTCCTTCTGCACGGCGGTGCCGTAGCGGTGCAGCACCTCCATGTCGCCGGTATCGGGTGCCGAGCAGTTGAACAGCTCGGATGACCAGTGGACACGCCCCATCTCCTCCGCGCACAGCGCAAATTCGAGGGTGCTGAGCTGCTCGCCCTCGAAGCGAAAGCTGTCCTCGACCCTGTCCTGGCCAGCCGTCGGCGGCATGAACAGGTTCCACAGACCAGCCTGCCGGGCCTGGATCTTGAGCTCTTCGATGATCGGCAGCACCTTCCAGCGCTCGCCGGAGCGAACCTGTGCCGCATACTCGTGCTGCCGCGGTCGCACGAGACGGCCGATGAAGTGCCGTATTCTATCTCTGAAATGGCGCTGCGGTTCGCTCAGGGTAGAGTCCAACGTCCCCTGCTCCCCGAGCCGTGCACGGTTCTTTCGTTCCTTCCTAAAATGCGCCGAGTGCTGTTGCAACTGCATCGATCCTTGTCGGCGAGGTCCTGCCCACGCGGGCGCGAGCGCGCGCCGCTGGAGAACCTGTACAACCCCCGATCTGGCGACGCAGCTGCGATCCCGGCGACGATGGGCGCGTTCGATCCCGCGGCTGACCTCCTGGAGCACGGCATCGGCGCGCACGGCACGTCGCCGACCCTGCCGGGTGCCTCCGCCCTGAAACGGTTCCTCGGCGTCGCCATCGGGCTGATCACCCGGCGCGCGTCATCGGGGTGGCAGATGCCCTTCAGGATCAGGGGGAGCTTCGTCAGGGAGCGCAGCCAGGGCAAATCGCTCCAGGTCAGGGGCTTGCCGAAGATACTGGCCCATCTGCCCGCGACGGCGGTAGGGTCGTCCTCCGGCGGCCGGTCCAGCGAGGCGCGGAAGTGCGGGTCCGAGACGTAGTTGGCCAAGGCATGGCCGCGAAGCTGGGGAAAGTTCGACTCGTTCAGGTCGCGCGGGCGCCACCCGGCGAGCGAGGTGTCGAGGGTTACGACGATGGCCTTGAAGCCGGTGGTCTCGGCCCGGTGGACCAGGCCCTCCGCCAGCGTCTTGTCCGCGGGCGTGTACGGCTGGAAGAAGCCGGTCCCGTCGCTCAGGGCATCAGCCACCGCTTCCTACAGATCGTTCGAGAGCGTCGAGGCGACCATGGGTACCCACGTGGCCGCGGCGGCCCGTGCCGTCGCGAGATCGCCGTGACCGTCCTGCGCGCACAGGCCGATGATCCCGATGGGGCTCAGGAACAACGGCGAAGGCAGCTTAAGGCCGAACATCTCCACCGAGAGGTCCCGGATGGTGCAATCCACCATCATGCGCGGCACGAGACCCCAGTGGCCGAACGCCCGGGCATTCACGTCCTGGGTCTGCTCGTCGCCGCAGCCGCTCTGCATGTAGGTGAGGACGGAGGGCGGCAGCGCCGCCCGCGCTCTCATCTCCAGGCCAAGAGAGTCGACGGGCAGCTTAGGCTTCGACCCGCGCAGCCGCCGAGGTAGATCTCGTTCTGGTAGTCGCCCAATTGAGCCATCAGACTTTCCGACGCAGGCGCTGCCAACGCTATAGGCCGGCCATCCGCTCTGGAACTAGCTCGACCTAAACCCAGATGTTTCTGCTGGCTGGAGCGCCGCGTCCGGCACGCTGGGATCGGGCACCTGCGCCGGTGGGTCGTCGCGCTGATCAGCTTCGGCGGGCCACGACCCCGCAAGGTTTGTCGACGAAATCCACCTCAGCCTGCCGACGTCACTTCGATGTCGTATTGAAAGTGGCTGGCGCATGATCGAGAGCCCCAAGCTCGGAGGATGCCATGGTCGGGCGAACATCGTCCGTGATCGGGTCAGAGGTCAGAAGGTGGAACAGCGCCTGCTTGCCGGAGTCAGCGAAGCGTCCCTCTCCTAGTCTTCTTACCCGCTCGATCCGGGTGCGGTCTGCGGTGCGGGAGGCAGCAGACGCCAGCCTGAGCAGGAGATCCTGACCAGCTGCGTCGATTTTTCCTGTCGTCGGAAGATCATGGCCGGCGGACAGCAGCAATGTGTCGGTTGCTCCGAGCCAGTCCCCGCGATCCGCGAGCAGGCTCGCCCGTAGATCAAGGACCGCAGGTGTTTGCAGAGACGCAACCTCATCGAGCGCTTGATCAAGCTGACCGGCGCCGGCTAAAGCCCGTGCCATCAGGATGAGCCGAGACTCGGCCGCTGCTCGCGGTAGACCCTCGCCATCGGACTCGTTCAGAGCGGCGCGGGCTCCCGTGAAATCGCCCTGCTGCAGGTCGAGCGCAGCCAGCTGCGATCCAAGCTCCGCCTTGTCGGCACCGGAACCGGTCGCCCGCATCATCCTCTGGATGATAGGAGCGGCACGTTCCGGTAGATCGAGCGCCTTCAATCGGGCAGCCAGAAAGAGCGAGATTTGGCTGCCCGCCGCACCGTCGGGCAGCATATCGGCATTCGCCTCGATCAGGGCGGCTTGATCGAGCGCTGCTCCCCCGATCCGCGATGGAGTCGAAGCGAGGCTCTTGAGCACCTGAGCAACCCGATTGCGCACCTCACTCTGTTGATCCGGGTGCTGGTAGGCCACCTCCCTGAGCAACTGCAAGGCCTTCTCCCACTGCGCGGCCTGCGCGCGCAGCGCTGCGAGGTGCAGCTCGCTCGCGGCCTCGTGTCCTGCGATACGCGCGTCAAGCAGATGAGCTTCCAGCAGGTCGGCCAGCTCTCTGGGCTTGGCGGCCGGCATGGTCTCGCGAAGAGAGATCGCTTCCTCGATGGCCTTATCAGCAATGCGGAGGTCGCGGTCGAACGCCAGACGATCGAGGTCTGCCAGAGCTGCAGGCTTCCGGCCCTGCCGCTCAGCCAGCAGCGCGCGCGCGAAGCTGAGCGCCGCGGCAGGGTGCAGCGTGGACTCCAGCGCCGCCTGCGCCTCCGTGCCTCCGCGCACCAGCGACTCGCCGGCGAGCGGCAACAGGATGTTCCTCAGCGGGACCGGGTAAGACAGAAGCAATGGAAGATTGGCAGCAAATCGGCGCGCTGCTTCAGGCGATGATGGATCTCGTTCAGCGAGTTTCACCGCGCGCCAGAGCCCGACCTCGCCGGCAGTCGCGAGCTGGGGATCGTCGAGGAGGTCGACGCCATCCGCGTGGTGATCGACCAGAGCAGCGGCCGCGAGGATGAGCTGCGTGCGAAGCGCCGTCGCCTCTCGCGCGTCATCCGCCGCTGCGACCCGAGCGATCACAGCCGCCTGATGACCGTCACCCAACGCCAGCGCCTCTTGTGCTGCCGCAAGCCGCGGCAGGAACCGAGATGCCGCAGGAGCCGCGGCAGCAGCTGCCTCCGCCTCCTTGAAGCGGAGGTAAAGTTCCACCTCGGGATCGTCGCTCAGAGACATGACGCGAGAACCCGACCCGTCATTCTGCATCTCGTAGCCGGGTATGACGCCTCCTGGGGCGAGAGCCTCGGCTGCCGCTCCGGAAAGCAGGAAAGCATCGTTCGTCGGCCGAAGCTCGAGGCGGTCCGAAAGCGGCGTGATGGCGATGCCGAGTAGCGTCTTTTCGAGCGTCGCGACGCTCCCGCGCCGGGTCCCGATCACGGCATCGTGGTCGCTCCGGGTCGTGCCCACGAGGAGATCACCGCCCGTCCACGGATCGGGCATGACGACGACCCGTCCGGGTGCGTCAATGGGCAGGCTGAGGTCGGCACCATGCCGGCGAGGTATGACAGCCCTGGTAGGACTGCCTGACTTGCTCGGCGCTATCAACCAGCCGTTCGGCAGCCGGTGCACTTCAACTTGGTCTGCACGATGTCCCGGCAGCCGCAGGATCGTCGCCTCCGGAAGAAGCTGCACCGAGGATCGTGCACCGAGCGGGTCATCTTGTACAGCCGACAGGTCAAACGGTCGTGCCGCATCGAAGACGAGCAGCAGTCCATCATCACGCTCGAACGCAGCGGCTCCCACGCCTGCCTCGAACGGCAGGAACAACCCGCGTCTCGCGGGATCACCGAGCTCGACGATCGCCGCCGTGAGAGACACCGGGCCAGCCGACCCTGATGAACCCGAGGTCAAAGGAGAAACCAGGGGTTGCACCGACAACGAGGCTCTCGGTGAGACCGGTTGCCTAGGAGCTTCAGGTGAAACACCTTCTACCACAGCGACAAGAGCATCCGGAAGACCGGGAAGCACAGTATCATGCTTCCGAAGCACGGTTGCCGCCTCGGCATTGAGCAGATGATCGGCTTGGCGCGGAGCTGTCCGCGTTGCCTCCCCTGAATTTCTGGCGGGTTTTCTTGTCGTAGGAGAATGAACGATATGGCCCTTCGCCCGACCGCCGATCGCTCTAGGAAAAAAGCTGGCCGATCTTGGTAGAACCAATCTCGAACCGGAGACTGCTTTCTGCTCATCCGGACGGACCTGATCCTCCGACCGCGCAGAAGAACAATGCACGACCAGGAGAAGGATCGCAGTGCCAACGACTGCGACCTGAACGGGAGGATGCCTTGGCATGTTAAGCTAGTCGAAGCTCGCCAGCAGCTTGTCGATGTCCGACTGATCCATTGCGCTTGCAGGAAGCTGTGGACCGTTCAGCAGGTTTTCTGGCTCACAGACAGGAACGGTGTTCTGCCGCTCGGCTGGCGCTCGGCCAAACCTGTCGACGATCCGGGCGATCGTCGTCTCGATCGTCTTCAGGGTAGAGACCACCTTGGTGATGCGCTGGCCGGTGATGTCCTGGAAACTGCAGGACTCGTAGATCTTGATCGTGGCTTCCTGCATACTTCGCGCGGCATGCCCCTTCAAGGTTGCGCCAAGAGCGTCCAATGTCTCACAAGCTTCCAGGATGGTTTCCGTGGCCGCCGCCGTGTGGGCCACGATGGCATCCAGCTCATCCGTCGCGCAGGGGATGTAGCTCGCTGTGATATCATCGACTTTAAGGGCAGCTATCTCCTGCCGCGCGGTGGCCACCGCCTCACCCAGAGCACCGATTTCATGGAGAAGTGCTGTCTCGCGCAAGCTGATGTCGCCAGTCATGCTTCCAAGAACCGCAAGCACGACATCAGTGACCATCTCAGGCTCTCCGTCCGGGTAGCGCGCCCGCAACTGCGTCATGCGCTTGGAGAGAGACTCGGCATCATGCATGGCACAACACCTTCTCGATCTTATCCTTCAGCGTCTCCGCATTGAACGGCTTGACGATATAGTTGGACACCCCCGCCTGCTTCGCCGCGACGACATTCTCGATCTTGCTCTCAGCTGTTATCATGATGAACGGCAGGGCCTTTAACTTGGGATCCTTACGAACTTCCGTAAGAAGCTCCAGACCTGTCATCGGCTGCATGTTCCAGTCGCTGATCACCAGACCGTAGTGACCCGTCTTCAGCTTGCTCAGAGCCTCCCCTCCATCTGAGGCTTCCTCCACGTTGTTGAAGTCGATTTGCTTGAGCAGGTTCCGGATAATGCGCAACATCGTCTTGTAATCATCGACGATCAGGACGTTCATTGACTTGTCGACGGACATCTTCTCAGCTTTCTTTATGTGATCACGGGTTAATCAGGGACTTGGCAGGGAGGGGTAGTGCCACGACATCTTGACGTAGACGCATCTGTGCCAACATCTGTGTCGCCAGACGGGCGCGCTCAGGCTGCATGGCAGCAAGCACTCCTGCAGCCTTGCGCTCGTTCATCCTGTCCAGGACTTCGAGCAGGACATGCATATCGAGAACATCGAAGATAGCCGCTGCATCGCGCGGCTTCATACTTTCATAGACCTTGACCAAGCCGCTCCAATTCGCGTCCTGACGTTGCTTTCGAGCATGATCGAGTTCGTCCAGCCGTGCCTGGAGAGCGACCATATGATCGATCTTGCTCTGCAGCCGCGCCTCAGCCGCTTCGAGAACCGCGTTACGCTCTTCAAGAGCATGCTCCCGCGCGTCAAGCTGCTCGCGACGGCGGCGCAGATCCTGCAGCAAGCCTCGCTCGGCACTGCTCATCTCCGTTGCGGATGTCTGCCTCATGCTCGGTAAAGGAGCCGCGAGCAGGCCATCAGGCGCCACAGGCGGTGTCGCCGCGACAGGCTGAGGTGCTACGCCAAGTGCGTCACCAGCACTCCTCGCAAAAGTGACAACTTTCGCCGAAAGAAGAACGAAGATGACGATTATGGTCACCGGAAGCAGTCGGAGCGGAAGCAGGCGAGACACCATGATCGTCACCTTGCCATCCGCAGAGCGCGTAACAGTTCCTTCTCGGCCTGACTCCTGACGCGGCCCTCCCTCTCTCCGGATGGAGCTTCCTCAGCCACCGCGTGAAGCTGCGGCCCGGGTCGAGGCGATGATCGCTGTAGCAGAGGTGTCGGCTCTGCCGACGGGCGTGCCTGCCGGACCAAGCTGTCAAGCTGATCCGCGAGTTTCTCGCCGCGCTCGGTCAGAAAAACGAGGTCGTTCTTCAAGGATTTAGCCTGGTCGACATGTCGGGCGATTTGCCGTCCGGCACCATCGGCCACCACACGAAGCCGGTCGATCCCGCCCTCAGCCTGCCGCGTGCTGTCGTTGAAGCCAGCCACCAGTTCCTCCAGCGCCGCACGGTCTCGACGGAGTACGCCAAGAGCCTTCTCCAGCCGCAAGGCGTGGAACAAGGTAGCGAGGAGAAGCCCGATCAGCAGGATTTCCAGCACCCATTGCATGCTGCTCATGCTCAGCTCCTCGTCACGGCCGGCGTATCGCTACCGTGTCCGGAGCGACCTGAGGTCGTCCGAGCACTTGATCGATACGCACAGCGATCTGGTTCTTCCTTCGCCCGACCCTGCCTTCGAACAGCGTCACCTGGCCGCACCGAAGCTGTACAGGAGCGTCGGGACCCTGTCGAAGTGCGAACTGATCTCCAGGTTTCAGTGCGATGATATCAGACAGACGCATCAGTTGCTCGTCGAGCACCACATCGAGATCCACTTCTGTGCTCCACAACTCTTCAGCAAGATGTGTCTCCCAGATCGAGTCTCGACCGAATTTCTCGCCCATGAACTGCTGCAGCAGCAACTCGCGAACCGGCTCCAAGGTGGCATAAGGCAGCAGCAGTTCCATGCGTCCACCCCGATCCTCCATGTCGACATGCAGCTTGGCGAGAACGGCTGCATTGGAGAGCCTGGAGATGGCGGCGAAGCGGGAGTTCACTTCAAGTCGTTCGAACCGGAAACTAATGGAGCAGAGCGGATCAAAACTTGCCGAGAGATCGGCCAGCACGACGCGGATCAGCCGCTCGACCAGCATCCGCTCTATGGTCGTATAGGGACGTCCCTCGATCCGCATCGCAGCGGTGCCTCGTCGGCCGCCAAGAAGCACGTCGACGATCGAGTAGATCATCGCAGAGTCGATCACCATGAGTCCGTAATTCTCCCACTCCTCGGCCTTGAACACGGCGAACATGGCTGGGAGCGGCACCGAATTCAGGTAATCGCCGAACCGTAGCGAAACGACATTGTCGATCGAGACTTCGACGTTGTCGCTCGTGAAGTTTCTCAGGCTTGTAGACATGATCCGAACGAGGCGATCGAAAACGATCTCCAGCATCGGCAGGCGTTCGTAGGACACCAGACCGGAGCTGATGATGCGTTCGATACCACTTTCTGGTCCGTCATCGCCAGCGACCTCATCGAACCCCAGAAGAGAATCGATCTCTGCCTGATTAAGGATTCTTGCGAGCTCTGCCGGCTCCGCCACTGGCGGCTGAGCGTCGGGGACCTCTCCGTCTAGCCCAGCCGCCCAGAGGGCTGCCATGTCCTCCTCTGAGCCGCTCATTGGATGAGCATCTCGACGAAGAGGACATCGGATACCTGGACCGGAGCCGCTATGGCATCGACGCGGCTCATCAGTGCCTCGCGCAGACGGTAGGTTCCTTCACCACCATGCAGTTCTTCCGGGCGCATGCTTCGCAGGTAGGTGTGGAACGCGTCCAGAATCTGCGGCATGTTTGTCGAAATGAGCGGTTTGTCTTTTATGAATGGGATCTCGATCCTGGCCTTTAACTTGATAAAGACAGCACGATGGTTGCCTGAATCTAGGTTGGTTACGATGTCAGGCACGTCTACTAGCGTAGGCTTCTCGGCCACGAAGCTAGCCTGGTTCCGCGTCGTCAGGCTGAACCTGGCGGACGCGCCGCTGAGCCAAATCCCGCATGTGATGACAGCCAGCAGCAGCGGTGCCGCGAGCAGGATGAGCTTCCGGTTTACGATCGACTTCTTGGTCTCCTCCTCTCCCTCCGTCGTCGCTAGTGCGTTGCTCATCAAGGCGTTCCCCAACCTGTGCTGGTAGCGGTTCGGCCCGTCCTTCTGACGGTCAGCGGAACCCTGCCATGAAGAGGTTAAGGAGTGGTGACCGCAGGGGATCGGCCTCCTGACCCCGATGTCCGTGCGTTGCTAACCAATTGGTAGCTTTCGTCGTGGATGATCTCCGGATCGAGAGGACGAGACATGGAAAACCCGACCTATATCGCGCTGTCCAAACTCGAGGCGCAGCAGCGGACGATGGACGTGATCGCTGGCAATATCGCCAATGCGAACACGGTCGGCTACAAGGCTGACCGGGTCTTGTTCAGCGACTTCCTGGTCAAGCAGAGGGATGCCCACACCGCGCCGGGGGGCAAGACATTATCCTTCACACAGGACCGCGCGACCTACCGCGACCACTCAGCAGGTGCTCTGACGCAGACAGGAAATCCCCTTGACTTGGCGCTCGGCGGCAGTGGTTTCTTCTCGGTGCAGACGGCAAATGGTGTCCGCCTGACGCGTTCCGGTCGGTTTGGGCTGCTCGCGGACGGAACCGTCGCCGACACGTCGGGAAACGCGCTGCTCGACACCGGTGGCAGCCCGATCCAGTTGCCGGCCGGGGACAGCCACATCCAGATTACCGGCGACGGAAGCATCAGCACCGAGAATGGGCGCATCGCGCAAGTAGGCGTGTTCGACGTCAGCGACGCCAACCAGCTCGTTCCCGAGGGTGGAAAGCTGTTTCGCAGCGGCGCCGCCCCGCAGCCGGCGGTGAAGCCGCGTGTTGTTCAAGGTTCTCTAGAAGAGAGCAACGTGCAGCCGATCACCGAGCTGACCCAGATGATGCAGACCGAACGCGAGTTCCAGTTCGTCTCGCAGTTCGTGTCGAGCGAAGCTGACCGCCAGCAGAGCGCCATTGACAAGATCACTCAGCAGCAGAGCTAGCCTAGGCGGCGGCGTTCAATAAGCAGGAGAAGATCATGCGCGCACTCGACATTGCCGGCACCGGCATGCAGGCACAGCAAACCAACGTCGAGGTCATCTCGAACAACATCGCCAACATGACGACAACTGGATACAAGCGTCGTCGCGCTGAGTTCCAGGACCTGATATACCAGAACCTCCGTCGGGTCGGCTCCAACAGCTCCGACAGTGGCTCGATCGTTCCTTCCGGAGCGCAGGTAGGACTGGGTGTCAAGACGGCCGCGATCTACAGGATCAGTGAGCAGGGTAGCCTGACACAGACCAGCAACAGCCTGGATCTTGCGATCCAAGGCAACGGCTACTTCCAGGTGACGCTACCTTCGGGCGATACAGCCTATACACGAGACGGCACTTTCGCCCTTGGAGCTGACGGGACGATCGTCACCTCGGATGGCTACGCGGTGGCCCCAGGCATCACCGTCCCGCCAAACGCCCAGAGCATCACCATCAACACTTCCGGGCAGGTGCAGGCCACGATCGCTGGCCAGACTGCGGCACAGACCGTCGGCCAGCTCCAACTTGCAGTTTTTCCAAACGAAGCCGGCCTCGATGCGCAAGGCGACAACCTGTTCGTGCAGACGACGGCGTCTGGTGCTCCGACGACCGGCGCACCGAACGCAGCGGGCTTCGGCAGCGTCATGCAGGGTTTCGTCGAGAGTTCTAACGTCAACGTGGTCACGGAGATGACCGATCTCATCACTGCGCAGCGCGCCTACGAGATGAACAGCAAGGTCATCACCGCGTCGGATGATCTCCTGCAGACACTGACAAACCTGAAATGACCAGCAGGCCGAAGTTCGTCTTCGCGTTCATCGCGATTTTAGCTTCGAGCTTGACGACGTGGCCCAGCACTGCGTCGGCAGCGCAACCACGTGGCTCAACCACTGTCAGATCTGGAGCGGTGAAGCTATCCGACCTGTTCTCCGGTCTGGAAGCTGGCCAGGATTGCGATATCGGATCGGCCCCAGAGCCGGGTCGGCGTATCGTCGTCGAGCAGCCTCAGCTTGCAGCGATCGCCGAGCAGTTCGGCGTTGATTGGCAGCCCGGTCCGGCTCCTGCTCGCGTCGTTCTAGAGCGCAAGGCCCGATCGATCACCCGGGACGACCTGATGCCGGTGGTCCGCTCCGCCCTCGTCGCCGCGGGAGCGTCCGAAAACAGCGACGTAAGCTTGGGCAACTATGTCACACTGGCAGTTCCCGCGGAGCTCTCGGGCCAGCCGGATGTCGAGTCCCTCAACTATGATCGCAGTAGTGGTCGCTTCTCGATGGATCTGCTGTTCGAGATGCCCGGGAGTGATCCCGTGCCGCTGCAGGTCTCGGGGACCATCCAGGAGATGATTCAGATCCCGGTGCTGGCACGTAACATGAGTGCCGGCAGCGTGATCACACCGTCTGACCTGCAGCTCCGACGCGTGCGCAAGACCATGATCAGCGATCGAACACTCCTGACCGTAGATGCGGCAACCGGCCTTGCGCTGCGGCATCAGATGATGGTCGGCAACCCGCTGTCGTCGGAAGAGCTGAGCCGCCCCTCGCTGGTGTCGCGCGGCATGTCCGTGCTCCTAAGGCTAGAGGATACTGGGCTGGTCCTGGTCGCCAAAGGAGTGGCGATCGAGGACGGAAGCCTGGATGACCATATCCACGTCCTCAATCCTGTCTCCCGAGCTATCTTGATCGCCCGAGTGACAGGAGCGGGCACCGTGCAGGTCGATCCCGCTAGCACGCCGGTCATGTTGGCGTCGCAGGAAGCCGGATTACCTCCCATCTATGGCATGGCGGCGATGACCCAGTTCGCGAAACAGCGGGAGATGGCTCCATGACACGATCGAGGTGGCCGGCCCTACTGCTCGTTCCGATGTTGCTGTCCGGATGCGGGGCTTTCGACCGGCTCTCCGATATCGGACGGCCACCGACCATGAGTCAGATCGCCGACCCAACCGCGGCGCGGGATTATCGACCGGTCACGATGCCGATGCCACCGGTGCAACCGCCACCGACCGAGCTCGCGAGCCTTTGGCGGCCTGGAAGCCGCGCCTTCTTCAGAGACCAACGAGCAGCCCAGGTGGGAGATCTGCTGACCGTGCTGGTCAATATCACGGATAATGCGGACTTTGAGAACAACACCACCGCAAGCCGCACCGGCGCGGAGTCGATGGGCATCCCGAACCTCTTCGGCCTGAAGGGAAAGGTGGTCTCAGCGGTAACCGGGGCTAATTCGCTCAGTACCAACAGCAACAACAGCAACATCGCCACCGGAAAGATCGCCCGCACCGAGACCATGACCTTGCGGCTTGCCGGCATCGTGACGCAGGTGATGCCGAACGGGAACCTGGTAGTGGCAGCGCGGCAGGAGGTTCGGGCGAACAGCGAGCTACGGGTCCTGCAGGTCACCGGCATCGTACGTCCGCAGGACATCACGGGCGACAACACCATCACGCACGACCGCATGGCAGAAGCAAGGATCTCCTACGGCGGCCGCGGTCAGCTCACCGACCTACAGACGCCGCGCTACGGACAGCAGCTCATGGACATCGTGCTTCCGTTCTGATCGGAGGTCCGCTCAATCGTCGCGGTGGACTTTCTCCATCCGTTCGTGACGTTCCTGGGCCTCGATCGACAGGGTGGCGATCGGCCGGGCCTCGAGCCGCTTCAGGCCGATCGGTTCACCAGTCTCCTCGCAGTAGCCGTAAGTCCCGTTCTCTATGCGCAGCAACGCCAAGCCGATCTTGGCGATCAGCTTGCGAGCACGGTCACGGGTCCGCAGTTCCAGTGCCCGATCCGTCTCCACGGTCGCTCGATCCGTGATGTCCGCTTCATGGATGCCGCCTTCCGACAGGCTGGCGAGGGTTCCGTCGGCTTCCTTGAGCAGATCCGCCCGCCATCTCGTGAGCTTGAGACGGAAATACTCCACCTGGATCGGGTTCATGAACTCCTCGTTGTCGGATGGGCGATAGTCGGCAGGTAAGGTGATCATCGTCGCCGATCCTAAAGATGCAGCCGAAGGGAAGAACCTTCGAACGCCCATTCACCCGAACAATGCCTGCCGGCGCGAGACCAGCGACCGGCCCTCAGAATTGCGCGGCTTATAGCTATAGGGACCTCTGCCGCCAAGAGCATTTGACCACTCGTCACGGGCCGGTCACAGAAGCCGCGACGGCGGCGGCCGCTGATGCATGTTCCGGCTCCGGCGGCCGGGGAACCCGGCGCACGATCTCCAGTTGCGCGCGGAGACGGATCGAGCTCAGGAGACGAGCGAGCGTCGGGTCATGCGCCGTGGGAGCCATCTCCGCCAGGAGGGCCAGGTGAGCGAGGCTTTCCGCAGAGCCGACGGAGGTGAGCAGCGCCCTCTGTAGGGCAGCCAGCGCTTCCAGGATCTTCTGGCCGTGGCGCCGAGCCTCCCGATCCGCCGAGTCCGCTTCGCGGTCGGCTCCGGATCCGGTCTGCTCCTGAAGCGCCAGCATGGCGCTGGTCGCGGTCACCGAGGGCGCGGCACGAGCGGAAGCCATTGCCGCCGGATCAGCCATCTCGGGCGGCGAGGGGATCCTGAAGCCGGTGTCGGCGGCAGCCGATCTGCGAGGGGAAAATGATGGCTCCGTCGGAGGGAGGACGGCGCCGGGGGCGATGATGGTCATCAACATCCTCGAGACAGGGCGACAGCCGGATCTACCCCGCTGCTTATCATTACGGATCCGATCTTGTCGTTGATAATTTGTTGGTAATTGGAGGTCTAGGATGACGAGCGGCCCGCTCGACCACCTGACACAGGACTCCATGCACACCTTCCGGCTGCTGATCGCCCTGCTGAGCCTGTTGGTCTCCTTGCCGGCCTACGCCGAGCAGGTGCGGATCAAGGACATAGCCGATGTCGAGGGTATACGGAGCAACCAGCTTATCGGCTACGGCCTGGTTGTCGGGCTGAACGGAACCGGCGATCGGCTGAACAACTCCGTCTTCACGCGGGAGTCGATGATCAGCATGCTGGAGCGGCTCGGAGTGAACATCAGGGACCAGGAAGCGAAGCTGCAGACCAAGGACATCGCCGCGGTGATGGTCACGGCCGATCTTCCGGCCTTCGTACATGGCGGCAGCCGGATCGACATCACGATCTCGGCCGCTGGCGACGCCACCGACCTGTCGGGGGGAACGCTGCTGGTCACGCCGCTGATGGCTGCGGACGGCGAAGTCTACGCGGTCGCCCAGGGCCAGATGGTGTCCAGCGCCTTCTCCGCTCGTGGAGCAGCAGCCTCGATCACGCGCAACATCCCGACCAGCGCCCATATGGCCAACGGTGCCACCGTCGAGAGAGAGGTGCCGGTAGACCTGAGCGTAAAGAGCGAGCTGCGTCTGTCACTGCGCAACCCCGACCTGACGACGGCGGAGCGGGTCTCCTCCGTGATCAATCAGACCGTCGGAGGCGGTGTGGCGCGAGCCACCGACCCGCGGACGATCGCCTTGTCCCTGGCTGGGCGGGATGTCGTCGAGACGCTGTCGCAGATCGAGGATCTCATGGTGCAGCCCGACTCGCCTGCTATCGTGGTCGTGGACGAAGCGAGCGGCACGATCGTGATGGGCGACAACGTTCGCATCAGCACCGTCGCCATCGCACAGGGCAACCTCACCATCCAGGTTGCCGAGACGCCTCAAGCCGCACAGCCAAGCCCCTTCTCCAAGGGCCAGACCGCCGTGCTGCCGCGCACGTCGGTGCAAGTGGATACTGGTGCCGGCAAGCGCCTGGGCATCCTGAGGGATGGGCCGAGCCTGCGCGACCTGGTGAGCGGCCTGAACGCGCTCGGTGTGGGGCCACGCGACATGATCAGCATACTGCAGACCATCAAGGCGGCTGGCGCCCTGCAAGCAGATCTGGTGGTGCGATGACGACGGCCCGAGCGATGACCGGTGCTGCCGCGGCCGAGCCGCCGGGAGCTGGTACCCCTCCTGCAGATGCGCGCGTCTGGAAGGCTGCGCAAGATTTCGAGGCGATGGCGATCGGGCAATTCCTGCAGCCGATGTTCTCCACCGTGGACACGTCGCAAGGCTTGTTCGGCGGAGGCAGTGGCGAGCAGACCTTCCGTCCAATGTTGATCACCGAGATGGCGAAGGGGATCGAGCAACGTGGCGGCATCGGCCTTGCCGCACCGGTCTACGACCAGATGCTGAAGATGCAGGAGAAGCGAGGATGAGCTCCGTTCGCACGAGTGCCGAGCATCTCCTCGACCTCCTGGAGCAGGAGAACGCCGCACTGCGTCGGCTCGATCTACCAGCAGCGACGATGCTGCTGGCTGCCAAACGGGACGCGCTGGCCATGTTCGAGGCAGCCGGTCGGGAGGATGTCGACAGGACCGACGCGGTTGCGACGATGCGTGCCGTTGCGCGACGTCTTGACGACGCTGCGACCGAGAACAAGCGCCTGCTGGAGCGAGCGATGCGCGCACAACAGCATGTCATGTCTCTGCTCGCACATGCGGCTCGGCAGAGCCGGCCAAGCGGACGTTACGGAGCCCATGGCGGCTACGCGGGTCGGCAGGCTGACGGCGCATTCGCGCTGAGCGCGCGCGCGTAGGATTTCATGCCGCTGAAGCGTCGAGGACAGGCTCGCCCCAGCGCGGCTCGCCATCGTCACCCTGCTGCCTTCGTGCTTCGGCACCCGGGTGACGATGGCAGCAACTTCAGGCCAAGCCTACTCCATGCTTCCGTTGTCTCCGTGCGCCTCGCCGTCGCCCTGTTCCTGAGCGACCGCATGTTCCATGACTTCCGGCGCAGGCTCGGTTGATGCACGCTCCCGCTTGCGACGCGCCACCGGTGACGCGTCGCGCAAGGTCTCTGCCGCTTTCTTCCTGGTCCCGACGCTCGGCGAGCGCCGCATCGCGACTGCAGCGTCGCTCCGCGAGGTCCCGGCCTTGCGCGTCGTGGTCTTGCCCGTGGCGGTGGGCTTCGAGGCCTTCGTGGCCGGCTTCGTCGTCCGGGCACCGGCAGCGCTGGTGGAACGAACGCTGCGTGCAGTGGTCGTTGGCTTGACGGTGCGGGCGCTGCGTGAAGGAGTACCCTTGGTCGCGGTCTTGCGCCCGGTCGTCGACGAGCGACCGGCGGAGGCCGTGCGCTTGGTCGCCGCAGCTTTCACGATGCGGGTCGAGCCGCGCAGCGTCGATTTCGCGGCCGTGGTCCGGCTGCGAGCAGCGGCAGGTGCGCCGGCCTTCACCGGTGTCTTGCGCGCTGGAACCTTGCGGGTGGCGCCGGCGCGACTGGTCGTGGCGCCGCGCGCAGGAGCGGTCTTGGTGCGGGTCGTCGTCTTGGCCGCACGCGCGGGCGAACTCTTGGTCGTCGCACGCGACGGCGTCTTGCTCGCCTTGGTGCTCCGTGTCGCGGCGGACTTGCCGGCGAGACTCTTCGCCGCAGCCGAGCGGGAAGCGGGGCTCTTGGCGCTGCGCATGGTGCGCGCGGTGGCGCTGCGTCCATTCGCCGCTGCGGTCCGACGGCCGCCTGCCCGCACAGCCATGGCGCGAGTTCGGCGCCCAGGCTTGTTGTCGTTCTCACTGCTCACGGTGTAGCCCTCCCTGGATTGATCTGCAGTCTGCGATGCGGCGCGATGGCGGTCTGCTCATGGATGCCGGCGATGCGTTCGACGGAAGATGCTCAAGGGCCACTACTTCGACCCGCTGATGCGGGATGTCTCCGCGAATCGCTACTGCAGGCACATGACAAGCGAGAGCTATTCCTCGTTCACTGTGCTCCTGTCAATCAAAAGCAACCGTTACAGGAAAGTTCCGGCAGGGTTCGCCAGTTCCGAGACATTGCCCGCGCCTGATCCAGGGTCTGGCAACCGGGCCGCCGAAGCGCAGCGATCAAGCGCGAGTCAAGGGATTTGCGGTTTGGCTCGACGCTGTCGGGACGCGGCGCCGGCATCACCGCCTCGGCGCCTCCGCGCCACCCGGGCACCGGGCCGTGGGCACGCGCGGACGCCCCGCCTGCAGGCTTGATTGCGCATGGAGCGTGAATGACATACTCGCTGATGCCCGATGGGCGGCATCTCGAGAGCAGTGAACATGGCCAAGTTCGGTGGACTGATCGGCCGGCGCGGCATCGGCGCGCGAGAGGAAGCCGACGCGGCTGCGGGTGATGATGCTGCCCGCGCCTGGCTGGCACGGCAGGATTTGCCGGGACTGCCATTGATGCTGGCGCGCGGGGGCGCCGGACGCTGCCCGATGTGCGGTCGAGGGAGGCTGTACGACGGCTATCTCCACTTGGTCGCGCGCTGTGCATCCTGCGCGGCGCCGCTCGGGCTGGTGCGCGCGGACGACGCGCCGCCCTATTTCACGATCTTCATCACCGCGCACCTGATCATCGCCGCGGTCCTCGTCACCGACCAGCGGACCGACCTGCCGATCTGGGCGATGATCGCGTTCTTCCTGCCGCTGACGGTGATGATCGCGATGCTCATGCTGCGGCCGGTGAAGGGTGCGACGGTCGGGGTGATGCTCAAGCTCGGCTTGATCGGAGAGCATCGCGACAACGCGGCCGGCTGAGCAGCCACCGCAGCCGGAGGAACCACATGAAAATCGATGGCGTCGCCTACCGAAGCGTCTGGGTGGATCCGGCGGATGGATGGTCCGTGCGCATCTTCGATCAGACCAGGCTGCCCTGGTCGCTCGAGCTGCTCAGGCTCACCAGCTGGCATCAGGTCGCGACGGCGATCGCGACCATGCAGGTACGCGGGGCGCCGCTGATCGGTGCGGTCGCCGCCTACGGACTGGCGCTGGCGCTGCGCGACGACAGTGGCAGCGAGGCCATGGAACGGGATGCGGAGAGCCTGGCGAGGACGCGGCCGACCGCGGTCAACCTGCGGTGGGCGATCGACCGCATGCTGACCCGGCTGCGCAACACGCCGTCCGCCGACCGCGTGCGCATCGCCTACGACGAGGCCGGCAAGATCTGCGACGAGGACGCAGCGCAGAACGAGGCGATCGGCCGGCACGGCCTGACGCTGATCGAGGAGGTCGCGTCCCGCAAGAGCGGGTCCGCTCCGGTCGCCGGCAGCCGAAGGGTGAACGTGCTGACCCACTGCAACGCGGGCTGGCTCGCGGCGGTGGATTGGGGCACGGCGCTCGCACCGATCTACATGGCGCACGACCAGGGCCTCGACGTGCATGTGTGGGTGGACGAGACGCGGCCGCGCAACCAGGGTGCCGCACTCACCGCGTGGGAGCTGGGACGGCACGGCGTCGCGCACACGGTCGTGCCCGACAATGCAGGCGGCCATCTGATGCAGCACGAAGCGGTCGATCTGGTGATCGTCGGCACCGACCGCGTCACCCGCGACGGCGACGTCGCCAACAAGATCGGCACCTATCTCAAGGCACTCGCGGCGCGCGACAACCGGGTGCCGTTCTGGGTGGCGCTGCCCTCGACGACGATCGACTGGCGCACGCGCGACGGGATCCGCGAGATCGAGATCGAGCAGCGCGACGCGATCGAGGTCACGCACGTGACGGGGCGCACGCACGATGGCGGCCTCGCCACCGTGCAGGTCACGCCGGAGGGCAGCGCGGTCGCGAACCCGGCGTTCGACGTGACGCCGTCGCGGCTGGTGAGCGGTCTCATCACCGAACGCGGCCGTTGCGATGCCAGTGCGGCGGGGCTCGCGGGGCTGTTCCCGGAAAAGGCATGACGTCGGGCCGGCATCCGCTTCCTCGTCGGCCGGCATCGATCGGGAGCGGCTCCGGATCGGGTCGCTGCGAATCATCCCGACCGCAGGCCCGCGCCCGCATCGTGCTGCTGCTCGCGGTCATGCTGCCGTGCGGCTGCGCGCAGACCGGTCCGCAGGCAGCACCCGGGCAGACGCCGGTCGCGCAGTATCGCCACGCGCAAGGCCCGGTCGGCCCGGACGAACACGTCCCCGCTTTCGTCACCCGCGGCTTCGAGCCGTTCAGCCGCACCGACGCGGTAGCGATCGCGCTGCGCGAGTGGCGCCTGTTCGGCGAACCGGTCGATGACGACGATCCCGAACAGCGCCCCGACCCCGTCGCGAGCAGCGTCAAGCCGGAACGACTGCCCGGCCTGTGGGAGCGCGTCGGAGAATATTGGTGGATCGGACAGGACCCCTACGAGAGCGAGGTCGACTGGACCGGCAAGCACGGCAGCGACGGACGTCCGTTCGACTTCGTCCATGACGGAGGCCATGCCTGGTCGGCGGCGTTCATCTCCTACGTCATGCGCATCGCCGGCGCCGGCACGCGCTTTCCCTACGCGCCCAACCACGCCACCTACATCGACGCGGCCGCATCGGGCGCGGCGAGCGGCCTGCGGGCGCAGGATCCGGCGCACTACGTCCCCGCACTGGGCGACCTGCTCTGCGCCGGGCGCGGCGCCAGCCGCGTGATCCGCTTCCACAACCTGCCGACGCGCGACCTGTTCCCCGCCCATTGCGGCCTCGTGGTGTCGCGACAGCCGAACCAGCTCAGCATCATCGGCGGCAATGTCGACGATGCCGTCACCCTGACGCACGTGCCGACCGGTCCGACCGGGTTGCTGGTGGACCGGAACGGTGACCTGCTCGACACGCGCTACGCCTGGTGCGCGGTGCTGCAGGTGCTCTACGACGCGGACGGCGAGCCGGCCGCCGACGATTGAGGTCCGCTCAGCGCTGCCGCCACGGCAATCCGCTCGCCTTCCAGCCCGCGACAGCTCCGCGATGGCCCTGATCGTCCGGAGGCCCCTCGAAGCCATCGGCCACGTTGAAGACGCGCTCGTATCCGGCCGCGCGCGCCGCTTCCGCCGCCGACAGGCTGCGCGCACCGCTGCGGCAGATGAAGTAGATGTCGTGCGCCGGCGTCAGGCCGCGAGCGCCGAGCTGCTGCAGGAATTGCCGGTTCACCTCGCCGGTCGGAAACGCCTGCCAGGCGATCAGCAGCACGCGCTTGTTCAGCTCGGCGAGTTCCGGCAGCCCGACATAGGTCCACTCCGCGTCCGTGCGCACGTCGACGAGCTGCGCGTCCGGATTGGCCGCGAGCGCCTGCCAGGTCTGTTGCGGGGCGACGTCCTCAACCATCTCGTATACTCCCATGCTTCGAGGCAAAGGTGGCTCCCGATGGTCGAAAGCACAAACTCCGTTCCGTCCAACGCACGGACCTGGCCGGTGCCCTGCCCCGACATGCTGTCGGCGATCGGCAACACGCCGCTGATCCGCCTCGCGCGCGCCTCCGCCGCGACCGGCTGCGAGATCCTGGGCAAGGCCGAGTTCATGAACCCGGGCGGCTCGGTCAAGGATCGCGCGGCGCTGGCGATCATCGAGGCGGCGGAAGCGGACGGCAGCCTGGAGCCCGGCGGCACCATCGTCGAGGGCACCGCCGGCAACACCGGGATCGGGCTCACGCTGGTCGCCAACGCGCGCGGCTATCGCAGCGTCATCGTCATGCCCGAGACCCAGAGCCGCGAGAAGATCGACTTCCTGCGCATGATCGGCGCCGACCTGCGGCTGGTGCCGGCCAAGCCGTTCCGCGATCCCGGCAACTACGTGCACCTGTCGCGCAGGCTCGCGGAGGAGACCGGCTCGGTCTGGGCCAACCAGTTCGACAACCTGGCCAACCGCGACGGCCACCGGCGCACCACCGCCGAGGAGATCTGGCGGCAGACCGACGGGCGCATCGACGCCTTCACCTGCTCCTGCGGCACCGGCGGCACGCTCGCCGGCGTGTCGCTCGGGCTGCACAGGCTTGCCGCGCGGGCCGGTCGCGAGGCGCCGCAGATCGTGCTGGCGGACCCCGACGGCTCCGGCCTGTACGGCTGGGTGAAGTCGAATGACCTGAGCGTCAGCGGCAGCTCGATCACCGAGGGGATCGGGCAGTCGCGCGTGCCCGGCAACCTCGAGGGGGTGACGATCCACGAGGCGATGCGTATCCCCGACACCGACGCGCTCGAGCAGGTGTTCGACCTGCTGCAGCACGAGGGCCTCTCCATCGGCGGCTCGGCCGGCATCAACGTCGCCGCTGCGATCCGGGTGGCACGCGGGCTAGGACCCGGTCACACCGTCGTCACCATCTTGTGCGACAGCGGCGCGCGCTACCAGTCCAAGCTGTTCAACCCGGAGTTCCTGCGCAGCAAGGCGCTGCCGGTGCCCTCCTGGCTGAGCGAGACGTAGCCGCCGGACGCACGGCTCAGATCGTCGGGGCCTGCGGCGTCCGCGCCGGCGCCTCCACCCGCTTGGCACGACCCGGCCAGAGCAGCGCCCGGACCTGCGTTCGACGCGGCGTGGTGTCGCCGAACAACAGCCAGACCATCAGCACGCAGGTGATGCCGGCCAGCGCCAGGATCAGGAAGCTCAGCGACACCGACCGGTCGGCGACGAAGCCCGCAAGCGTGGTGCTGAAGCTGGCGCCGATCCCCATGGCCAGGCCGAAGAATCCCATGCACAGGTTGAAGCGCCCGGTGCCGCGGGTCAGGTCGGCCGCGATCAGCGGCAGCATCACCCCGAAGGTGGCGGAGCTGACGCCGTCCAGCAGCTGGAACAGCACGGTCAGCCAAGGATTGCTGGTGGTGGCCAGCAGCAGCCCGCGCAGCGGCAGGGCGGCGAACCCCACCAGCAGCACCGGACGCCGCCCGATGGTCTCGGCGAGCTGGCCGATGCGCGGCGACATCGCCGCACCGATCAGCTGCGGCATCAGGATGCAGGCGGCGATGATCAGCTCCGCCTGTCCCGCCGCCTCCTTGGTGATCTCGCCGGCCACCAGCGGCAGCATCGCCGCGTTGGAGAGGTGGAACAGGGCGGTGCAGATCGCGAACGTGAACAGGCGGCGGTCGCGCAGCAGGATCATGATGCCGTGTGAGGCTCCGCTCGCCGCCGCCCCCGGCCCTGCGTCCACCGCCGGAGCCGCGTCCTTCTTGCTCTCCGCGGCCTCGTCGTCGGGATCGGCGGCCGCAGCAGCATCGTCGAGCCTGGTCTTCGGGCGCTCGATGGCGCGCAGCGCCAGCATCCCCGGCACCGCCAGCAGCGCGCCGAGAAAGAAGGTCGCGCGCGCCGAGACCAGCCAGCCGACGCCGCCCATCAGTCCCGCCGCGACCGCGTTGCCGATCGCCGCGAAGCTGGAGTTGCGTCCGAGCCTGCGGCCCAGCTCGCCAGGCTGGGCGCCCTGCGCCAGGCGGGACGCCACCATGCCGAGCGTGATCGCGGCGATCGCCGGATTGAGCATGCAGCTCGCGAAGCCGTGCAGGATCTCCGCCGCCATCACCGGCAGGCGCTGCGGGAACAGCACCAGCAGCAGGCACGAGGCGATCACGGCGATCATCGCCAGCATCGCCGCGAGATGCTTGTTGGCGAGCGCGTCCACCGCGGCTCCGGCGGGAACCTGGCTGACCATCGCGGTGATCGACCCGGCGGTGAGTGCGAGGCCGATCTGGCCCTGCGTCCAGTGCTCGCCGGTGAGGTAGACCGCGATGAAGGGGCCGAACGCCGTCTGCAGGTTGGCGACGAAGAAGTTGAGCCAGTCCAGGCCCTGCTGGCTGTTCATCCGAAGGGAGACGAGGCGCACCTCGGGGTGCTCAGTCCGGGTTCAGCGGATCGGGTGCCGAGGCGGCATCGCCGGGTTCGGAGGGACCCAGGCCGAGATCGACCCGGTTCGCGCCGGAGGCTCGGGCGGCGGACGATCTGCCGCCGGCCGGCTCGATCGCCTCTCGTACCACCGTCACGCCGTCCGAGCCGTCGTAGGCGGGGGCTGCCTGCACCTGCGCGTCGGTCAGCGGAAGCTGCAGCGCGTCGCCGGCCTTGCGTCCCGCCAGGGCGAAGCGCTCCCACGCGATGGCGATGCGGCGGTTGCCCATGCCCATGAAGCCGCCGACATCGACCACCAGCGCCGCCGGCTGCCCCTTGACGTCGACGAGCACGTCGATGACGTGGCCGATCTCGCGCTTCTCCCTGCCGATCACGCGTCGGTCGATCAGGCTGACCAGCGACAGCTTCGTCGTGCGCAGCATGTTGGCCGCGTGGCCGGCGTCGTTGACGCCGGGTCCCGGCGGCGTCGGCTTGCTCGCCTTGCGCTCGGGCGTGACGGCGTATTTTAGGGGGACCTGCGGGTTGTAGTGCGCTTTAGGCGTCGGCAGCGGCGCCGAGGAGCTGTCGGCCGGGGCACCCTGGGCGATGCCGCGTTCCGCCATCGCCAAGGGCCAGGCGAGCAGGCAGAGCAGCATCGCCCGCGCCGCACAGGATCGGCGATGGCATCGGCGATCGGATCGGCGATGCGTGGCGGGCATCGGGAACATGGTGGTCTCCTGTCGGCACGATCTTCCCCGCACCGCCGCGGCCCGGCAAGCGCGCATCCGATCCCGCGCCGGCGCGTTGGCTGACGATGCAGGAAGAACACGGCTCGCCGCCGGGCCGATCGAGGAGCGTGCTGGTCACCGGCGCCGCAGGGGGCATCGGGCGCGGCATCACGCGGCGTCTGCTGGGCGACGGCTGGACCGTGTTCGCGCTCGACCTGGACGCGGCCAAGCTCGACGCGCTGATGCGGGACTGCGCGGGAGCCGCCGCAGCGCTGCATGCGATCGCCGCCGACGCCGCGCTGGAGGCGGATGTCGAGGCCGCGCTGGAGCAGGTGCGCCTGCGCACCGGCCGGCTCGATGGCCTGGTCTGCAACGCCGGCATCATGATCCGCAAGTCGCTTCGAGCGCTGTCGCTGGCCGAGTGGAACCGCGCGCTCGCGGTCAACCTGAGCGGCCCGTTCCTGCTCGCGCGCGCCGCCGCACCGCTGCTCTGCGCCGGCGCGTGCGGCGCGGGCAGCATCGTCACCATCGGCTCGACCCGGGCGCACATGTCCGAGCCCGACACCGAGAGTTACGCCGCCTCCAAGGGCGGCCTGCTCGCCCTCACCCACGCGCTCAGCGTCAGCCTCGGGCCGGCGGTGCGCGTCAACTGCATCAGCCCGGGCTGGATCGACGTCACCGGCGAGACGCTGCGTCCGCTCGATCACGCGCAGCATCCGGCGGGGCGGGTGGGCCGGATCGAGGATGTGGCCTCGCTGGCCGCCTGGCTGCTCGGCGCGGAGAGCGGGTTCGTCACCGGCGCCGAGTTCGTCACCGACGGCGGCATGACCCGGCGCATGCTTTACGCCGGGTGACACTCGGAATTGAAACGGACTGCAACGTGCCCTGCCGCACCCGCGCGGCGCGTCCTAATGTAACCGGATCATGGAACCGTCCCCGCACATCCTCATCGTCGACGACGACCGCGAGATCCGCGACCTGCTGGCGCGGTTCCTCGAGCGCAACCGGTTCCGCGTCACCGCGGCGCGCGACGGCCGCGAGGCGCGTCGTGCCTGGAGTGCCGGGCACTACCAGCTCGTCGTGCTCGACCTGATGCTGCCCGGGGAGAGCGGCCTGGAGGTCGCGCGCTGGCTGCGCACGCAGGGCAACGTGCCGATCGTGATGCTGACCGCGATGGGCGACGAGACCGACCGGATCATTGGCCTGGAGCTGGGGGCGGACGACTACCTGCCCAAGCCGTTCAACCCGCGCGAGCTGCTGGCGCGGATCCGCGCGGTGATGCGTCGCACCAGCGAGCAGAACGAGCGCAAGCCGGAGAGCGACAACCGGGTGCTGCGCTTCGCCGGCTGGGCGCTGGAGCCGACGCGTCGCCGCCTGCTCAACCCCGATGGCGTCGAGGTGCCGCTGACCGGCGGCGAGTACGAGCTGCTGGTGGCGCTGCTCGACCGGGCCAACCGGGTGCTGACGCGCGACATGCTGCTCGACCTGCTGCGCGGGCGTCAGGCCGGCCCGTTCGACCGCGCGATCGACGTCGCCATCAGCCGGCTGCGACGCAAGCTGGAGGATGACGGACGCAACGCGCAGGTGATCAAGACCGTGCGCGGCGGCGGCTACGTGCTGGCGGCCGA
>CAXTOC010000006.1:0-28237 GCA_964245725.1 uncultured Acetobacteraceae bacterium
GGGAGGCTGCGCCGCAGGCACGGCCGGCGCTCCAATCGGAGCGCCGCCTCGGGTTTCACGTCGTCGCCATCGTTGACGCCGCCGTCGATCGAGCCGGAGGGCGAGCGAGCGCCGGCGCAGGCCGGCACAGCGGTCGCCGCCGCGCCGGTGCTGGCACCAGGCGAGGCCTTCACGCCGACCCAGCCAAGGTCCGGACGCCGACGCCTGATCGGTCGTCGTTCCGAGCTGATGCGCATTCTGCAGGCTCTGCGTGAAGACCAGGCGCACGTGGTGCTCTACGCCGAGCGTGGCCGTGGCAAGACGTCGCTCGCCAACCTCGTCATCGAGGCGCTGCGCCGTACCGGAAGCACGGTCGCCCGGTATACCTGCGACGCCGACACCACGTTCGACGACCTGATGCGTGGTCTCCTGCGTGACCTGCCGCCTTCGCTGCTGGGTGCGCCCACGGCAGCTCGTCCGGATCGGGCGCAGTTTCCGGGTGAAGCGGTCGGTTGCGTCGAGGCGCTTCCCAGCGGCGTGCTGCGGCCAGCCGACATCCTGGTGTTGCCGCAGCGTCTGGACTGCCGGGACCTTGTCTGCATCATCGACGAGTTCGACCGGGTGCTGGATACGGCGACGCGCACCCGGCTCGCCGACACCATCAAGCAGCTGTCGGACCGGCGCCTGCCGCTGCTCTTCATGATCGTCGGCGTCTCCGATACGCTCGAGCAGATCCTCGGACAGCACCCCTCGATCCAGCGCAACGTGATCGGCGTTCACCTGCCGCTGTTCAGCGACGAGGAGGTCAGCCGTCTGGTCGTCGAGGGCGGCCGTGCCGCGGGGCTCAGCTTCCCGCAGTCCGCGGTGAACTGCGTGCTCTGGGTCTCGCGTGGCATGCCCTTCATGGCCCAGACGCTCGCCCTGCGCCTCGCCCAGGCGGCCACGGCGCGCGGCGACAGCATCGTCTCGCACGCCGACTTCCAGACGGCGGTCGATCGCTTGGCGCTGGCTGCGCCGGCCCATGTGAGCGAGCTCTATGCGGACCTGACCCGGCAGGAAACCGACGTCGAGATGATGCTGGCTCTGCGCCGCATCGCCTCGGCGCCGCAGGACCAGTTCGGACGGCTGCAGGTGTTTGCCGGCCAGGACGATACCGTGACCGTGGCAGGTCATCGCATCGCGCTCTCGATCTGGGAGCGACTGCAGGCTCGCGACGTCCTGCAGGCGGTCGGTCCCGCCGCCAGCCTGTTCAGCTTCCGCGAGCGCGGCCTGATGCACCACGTGCTGCTGCTGACGGCTCATGACGTCGTCCAGGGCTTCGTCGATGACGAGCCGCTGGCGAGCGATGCCCACCACACAACGCAGCCCCCACGATCCGCCTCACGGTCGCGACCAGACTGGCACGTGTCCGCGACAGGCCTCGACCGCACGACCGGAGACGACCAATGAACAGCTTCGCCGCATCCAGGCTGGAGATGCTTGCGTCGCGCAAGGAAACCCAGTCGGTCCTGCGTGTCGAGCAGATCGTGCGGCTGCTGCGGCGGCACATCTGGGCGATCGGGTTCTGCGCCGTGGCAGGAGGAGGCGGCGCCTTCATCTTCGCGCACACGCTGCCGAAGACGTTCACCGCCAACGGCCTGATGACCGTCGAGGGTGACCGCATGGCGCTACCCGAGTTGCAGGGCGTGCTGAAGGGCGATGACGGTCCCGATCCGATGCCCTTCGTGCATACCGAGGTGCAGGCGCTGACGTCCCGGGCGCTCAATGCGCAGGTGGTCAGCGAACTGCGCCTCCAGACGGTGCCGGAGTTCAACGCCGATCTGCGGCCGCCGACGCTGTTGAAGCGGTTGAGCGGCTTCATCGGCACCCTGCTGGCGCCGCTCCTGCCGCATGCGGCTCCGACCGGCGATGGCGCGGCGGCCACCGAGGAGGGCGTGATCGGCGCGGCCCGGAAGGCGCTCTCGGTGTTCCAGGACAACAAGAGCCTGGTGATCTCGATCTCGTTCGTGTCCAAGGATCCCGTCCTGGCGTCGCGCTACATCAACACCCTGATCGCGGACTACGTGAGCTCGCGCGCCCAGCACCGCGTGGACGCCAACCAGGGTGCAGGCGCCGTGCTGTCCCAGCGCATCGACCAGGCGCGTGCCGATCTCGTCGCGGTCGAGAAGCAGGAGCATGACCTGCGCCAGAGCAGCAGCTTCATCGAACTGCGCGCCGGCAGCGTGGGGCAGCAGCAGGTCGAAGAACTGACGACCGCGGCGGCCTCGGCCGCCCTGCAGCGTTCCCAGCTGGAAGTCACGTTCGCGCGTGCGATGGCTGCGCAGAAGGCGGGTGCTTCGGACGCCCTGGCGAACGTGCTGGACTCGCCGACGGTCTCCCGGCTGCGCGACGAGGAGGCGACCGCCGAAGGGAATGTTGCCCAGCTTTCGGCCCATTATGGTCCGTCGCACCCGAGCATGCGGATCGCCGAGGCGCAATTGCGCACCTCGCGACAGGAACTGAACGCCGAGGTCGCGCGCATCGTCTCGTCGCTGGGCGCGCAGCTGCGCGTCGCGCGCGAACAGGATGATCTCGTGCATCATCAGCTCAATGCCGCGCGCAGTGGCGCGATCCAGGCCGAGAACGCGCAGGCCCAGCTCGATCAGCTGCAGCGCGAGGAGGTCACCAGGCAGGGTCTCTACCGCAACCTGCTGGAACGGTCGCAGCAGGCGATGGCGCAACCCGTCGCGAGTGCCACGCCCGACGTCCGGATCCTCAGCCCCGCCGTGCCGCCGGCCTTCAACTCCGGTCCGCACACCGTCCTGATCGGGCTGCTGGGCGCCTGCGCGGGTGGCCTGCTCGCCGCTCTCGGTGGGCTGTCGCGCCTGCGGACGGTCAAGGGCTTCGAGACCGCCGAGGCGCTCAACGAGGCAACCGGCCTGGCGGTGCTCTCGACGGTGTCGCGACGCATGCTGAGCCGAAGCCGCGCACGGTCGGCGGATGCACCGGGCGCCGAGTGGCGGCACCCCGGGCAATCGCATGAGGTCGCCGAGGCGATGCGGGTCATACGGAACCGGCTTCGCTTCGCGGGCTGGTCCAACGTGCCGCGCTGCGCCTTGTTCGTGCCGGATGCCTCCACGGCCGGGAGTCAGCTCACCGTCCAACTGGCGACGGTGTTTGCTCAGGTCGCCGCGGCCGACGGCGAACGCGTGCTCCTGATCGACGCCGACCTCAACGCGCCGGGACTGCGCCGTCATCTCGGCTTGTCGGCGGTCGAGCCGCCGCAGGGCGTGACCGGCGGCACAGGCAACGGGAGCCGGTGGCAGGTTCCGAGAGCCGCGCCCGACCTGCAGGCCGGCCCGTCCAGCGGTGGCCTGCTGGCGGTGTTCTCTGGCAAGGACTGGCGCGACGCGGTCATCGCGAGCGAACAGCCGGGCCTGGATCTCCTGCTGGTCGATCAGCGTGTCAGCAATGCGCACGCCCTGATCGGCGGCGTGACCTTCCAGAACCTGCTGGTCGAGTGCGCGTCGGACTACAATCTGGTGGTCCTGCTCGGTTCGGCCGCCGGAACCGCGGACGCGGAGACCCTGGTGCAGCGGGTCGACGCTGCCCTCATGGTGGTCGATCAGCGTGGCAATCGCGCCGTCACGGAGCGCGCCGTGAACACCTTCAACACGATCGCGCGGACGCCGCTGTTCGCCGTGCTGGTGAACCGGGCGTGATCGGGGAGGACGAGGCGGCGGCCCTGCTGCTGGGTGTCGTGGGCACCGTGCTGACGCTGCTCGCGGTGCATCCCTTCACCACCTACCCGCTCAGCCTGCGGCTCCTCGCCCGACGTTTTGCGCGGCCGGTGCATATGGGCCAAGGGTCGCCCGCAAGCGTGGCGCTCTGCGTCTGCGCCTACAACGAGGAGTCCGTCATCGAGGCGAAGCTCGAGAACATGCTCTCGATGCGACGCGCGGTGCCGCGACTGGAGATCCTGGTCTATGTCGACGCCGCCACGGATGGTACGGCGGCGCTGCTCACCCCATACCAGGGGCAGATCACGCTGGTGGCGGCAGGAGCGCGCCAGGGCAAGACCCACGGCATGAACACCCTGGTCGGCATGACGCAGGCCGAACTGGTGGTGTTCAGCGATGCCAACGTGCTGTTCGCATCCGACGCGATACCGCGGCTGGTCGCGCCGTTCGATGATCCCGATGTCGGCGCCGTCTGCGGCCACCTGCGCTACCACGATCCGGACGGCAACGAGGACGCGCAGGCAGGCTCCGTGTACTGGCGCCTCGAGGAGCATATCAAGGCCCTGGAGAGCCGGACCGGGTCGGTCATGGGTGCGGACGGGTCCATCTTTGCGATCCGTCGCAGCCTGCACGCAGCTCCGCCTCCCGACCTGATCGACGACATGTACGTCTCGCTGTCGATCCTGTGCTCGGGCAGCCGGATCGTGCGGGTCGAGGATGCGCGCGCCGTCGAGACCTCCGTGTCCCGGCCGGACGAGGAGTTCAGACGCAAGATCCGGATCGGCTGCCAGGCCTTCAACGTCCACCGCACCCTCTGGCCGAGGCTGCGCAGGCTCCCGGCGCTGGATCTCTACAAATACGTCTCGCACAAGCTGCTGCGCTGGTTTGCCGTCTACCTGCTCGCGGGCGCCGCGCTCAGCCTGATGGCGGCGGTCTCGCTGGCCGGCGGGCCCAGGGCGTCCGTCGTGGCGATCGTGGTCTGTCTCGCCGCGACGTCCGCGTGCGTGGCAGCGCGCGGCGGCAAGCTGGCAGCGCTCCGCGACATCCTCGCGGCCTTCCTGGCGACCGGGATCGGGGTGGCGCGGTCGCTGCGTGGCGAACGGTTCCAGACCTGGGTTTCACCCGCCTCGTCGCGTGCCCCGGCCGGAGCAGGGCGCTCGGTCGCCATGCCGGCGCACCGGAGCCCGGCTCGCGAGCTGACCGGACACACCACCGCCGCTGCGGAGCGGCTCGTCGCGGCGCCCGCGGAGGAGTTCCGCCGCTGATGCGCATCGCGATGATCGATCCGTCCCTGTTCACCCTGCCGTACGACCGCGGCTTGATCGGCGGGCTGGAGCAGAACGGCCACGCGGTGACGCTCTTCGGGCGCAAGCCGAGTGCCGACGACAACGGGGTCGGCTCGGTCGATCTGGCGGCGACCTTCTACCGCCTGTCGGGCAGCCGCGTCGTCTCGCTGCTGCCCCGGGCGGTGCGGTTGGCGATCAAGGGGCTCGAGCATCCCCTCAGCATGCTCGAACTTCTGCAGCGGCTGGCGAGGCTGCGCCCCGACGTCATCCACTTCCAGTGGCTGGCGCTGCCGCTGATCGACAGGCGTCTGCTCAAGGCCTTCCGTCGCGTCGCGCCACTGGTGTCGACCGTGCACGACACCAACCCGTTCAACGGCGACCCTTCTTCCCGGCTGCAGGCGAGCGGCTTCCTGGCGGCGCTCGGTCTGTTCGACCGGCTGATCGTCCACACCGAACAAGGTCGCTCCCGCCTGAGCGCGCAGGGCCTCGCGCCGGAGCGGTTGAGCATCCTGCCGCTCGGGAACACCAGGATTGCGCCGGCGACCAAGGCCGACGATGCCATGGACGGGCCGCTGACGTTCCTTCTGTTCGGCAAGATCAAGCCCTACAAGGGCGCCGACCTGCTGATCGAGGCGTTCGCGAAGCTGCCGCATCATCTGCGAGAGCAGGCGCGCGTGCGGATCATCGGCAAGCCGTACATGGAGCTGACGCCGCTGCTCGACCGGATCAGGGAACTGAGGCTCGCGCACCTGATCAGCGTCGAGTCCGGCTTCATCGCCGACGACGACCTTCCGGCCCTGTTCGCGCCGGGGACGGTCGCGGTGTTCCCGTATCGCGAGATCGACGGCAGCGGCGTCCTCCCCGAGGTCCTCGCGCATGCTCGTCCGGTCGTCGCCACCAGCCTCGGCATGTTCAGGGAGACGATCGTGGACGGTGTGCACGGCCATCTGGTGCCGCCCGAGGATACCCAGGCCCTGGCGGCGAGCCTCGCCCACCTGATCGAGGACCGCGGCTTCGCAGCCGCGTGCAGTCGGAACGCCGCGGCGTTGTCGAACCAGGCGCCCTCCTGGAGCGCGATCGCGCAGCAGACGATGCAGGTCTACCTGAGCGCAGCCTCGCAGAGGCAAGGCACCGTTCGCGGCATCTCGTCGGACCGTCCGCTGGTCGGAGCCTAGCGTTGCGGCGTCGGACATAGATGGAGCAATCACCCGACGGTCCAGGTTCGAGGTCCATGACCGAGGCCGTCGCAGCCGGAACGGGATCCGTGTCTGCTGCGCTCCCCACGTCTGCTGCGCGCATCGATGTCCTCATCCCGGTCTACAACGCGTCGCGGACCGTCGCTCAGGCTGTCCTGACGATCCAGGCGCAGACCATCCGCGAGATCCGGATCCTCCTGATCAATGACGGCTCGACCGACGGCAGCTTGGCGATCATGCAGGACATCGCTGACCGCGACCGCCGCGTCACGGTGCTCGACAAGGAGAATGGCGGCATCGTCGACGCTCTGAACCTTGGCCTCGCGCACTGCACTTCCGAGATCGTCGCGCGCCACGATGCCGACGATCTGGCATGCCCCGACCGCTTCGAACGGCAGCTCGCCTACCTCTCGTCGAACCGGGACTGCGTCGCGCTGTCGAGCTTCGCCCGCCATATCGACATCTCCGGGAACAGGACTGGCTCGCTAGCGCAGTTCCGCCTGGTCGATCGTGCCGATGAGAGCTGGATACCATCCAGGGAGCCCTATCTGCTGCATCCCTTCCTGATGGTCCGGCGGTCGGCACTCGTGGCCGTGGGCGGCTACCGACATGCGCACCACGCGGAGGACACCGACCTCTACTGGCGCCTGCAGGGCATCGGCCGGCTGCATATCGTCGAGGAGGTCATGGGTGCCTACCGTCTCAGCGCCCAGAGCATCACCAGCCGCTCGGCCCTGAACGGGCGCCTCTCCGCGATCAACTCCCAGCTGGCAGCGGTGTCCGCGGCGCGTCGTCGGACCGGTCGAGCCGACCTGGCGTTCGAGAAGCGGACCGCCGACGAGATGACCGCAGCACTGTCGGCGCAGGGCATGTATGACATCGCCAAGCGTCAGCTGGACGGGGATGAGGCGGCATACCTTCGCGCCGCCTACGCGGCCAAGCTGCTCGAGCTCACGTCCTACAGACCCTACGAGCTCGACCGCGCCGACTGCCGCTTCGTCGCCGCCGCACTGGACGATGCGGAGCGCCACCTGGCGCCACCGAACCTCAAGGAGGTACGGCGGCTGCGCGCCACCGCGGCGGCCAGGCTGATCCGTACCGGACACGTCCGACGCTTCCTCGTGCTGATCAGTCGCGCAACCGCGACCGAGACGACGTGGCGCCTCGCTGCCCAGCTCTTCGTTCGCATCCTGCCCTCGCGCGCACGACGCTCCGTGAGGGCGTATCAGGCGTCGCACGGGCTGACATAGATCAGCAGCGCCGCTCAGGCCGCCTTCAACCTGGCGACCGAGATGAGCAGAAACACCATGAACACGACCGGTGGAAACTGCTGGTAGGCGCCGGTGACGAAGAACAAGACGATGGCAGGCACGAGCAGGGCAGCTTGCGACGCCGTCTTCCGGCCCAGGACGAACAGCAGGAAATAGGCGATCAGGGCCGGAAGACCCTCGTCGAGCATCACCTTGACCGGCGTGTTCACGTCGTAGTCGTATGGCACGCGCAGCCGTTCGCTGACGCCACTGCCGAGGCCGACCAGGGCGACCGACGGCTGCTCCGTCAACGTATCGGACAACGCCCAGAACGGCGTGATGAACCGGCGATGCGCGCTGGTGCCCGGCGTCGAGAACTCGCCGGTGCGCTGCTCGAGCGCACCGGTGACTTCCGGCGCCGCGTAGGACAGGATGCCGAGCGCCAGCCCCAGGACCAGCAGCACGGCGGCCGCCATCGCGATGCCGCGCTGGCCCATCCCGAACACGGCGGCGAGGACGAAGCCGCCCAGGACGATCCATCCGGTGCCCGAGAACGAGAGCAGCAGGCACACCGCGAACAGGGCGAGGATGGCCGGACGCCTGAAGTTGAGTATCTCGATGATCAGGCCGAGCGCCATGACCTGCGAGAAGACGGACGGCTCGACCAGGAAGAACCCGTTGCTCTTGAAGAGGCCGCCCACGCCTACCGCGATCTGCGTGTTGTAGCCATACTCGTAGAGGATCGAGCCCGGCAGGAGCCCGGTGAACCTGAAGATCCTTATGCCCGCGAACTGCGCGAAGAACTCCGCCAGCCCGCACACCGCGATGACGATGAACCAGAAGTTCACTGTCCCGAAGAAGCGCTTCTCGTCCACCGGCTGCGCGAAAGTGAAGGTCGCGAAGCTGCTCAGCAGCAGGAACTGGAACATGGACGACAGGTTGGGCGGTCCGTCGAGGGTGCCTCCCGGGCGCATGACCTGCGCCATCAGGGCGACGAGCACGCATACGCACAGGGCCAGGTAGGCGCACAGCCGCCGCCGGTGGATCACCAGGACGCCCCGCCCTATCGCGAGAGCCGCCAGCAGAAGCCCGACCGGTCCGACGAAGCTGAACGGCTTCGCGCCGAGCGGCACCGCGAAGCGCTGCAGGAACAGACACGCGCACAAGATGAGGCTCGTGAAGCGTATCGCTCCCCGCGCGGCACGCCCGGCGCGCGCACGATCCGCCGGGAGCGACACCGCCGCGCCGGCGGCGGCATATGATTGCCCGGCGAATCCGTCACGACTCAACTTGTATGAACGCCCGGCTGTTGCCAAAGAATGTACCTATGGAAGTTCGACATCGAGGATGGTTCGACCAGAGGTCGTGACGGAACATGCCGTGGATCGGACATTCGCACGACCGCGTGCCCGACGTACGTCAGCGCACATTTCGGGTCGCACTCTGCCTGTGTAGCCGGTGGGCCTCGGGATCTACACTCACAAGCTGTTCAGCGTCGGAGGAACACGCAACGTCGTCCTGGCCCATCATGTTATGACTGCCTGCGGCAGACAGGGTTCCCCTCATGCGCGATTGTGTCGCGTTCATCTCCCATATCGCGCGTGCACCAGTGCTGCGGGTCTTCGACCGGCTTCAGGACGAGATCCAGCCGGGTCTGGATCTGCGGTTCGTGTTGAGCAGCGAAGATCCTGCACCACCGGAAGCTGTTGCGGCGCTCGGCGAGAGGCTCTACCGGGTCGACCGCGAGGACTTGTTCAAGCTCGGCTACGCGCAGAAGTGCCAGGCGACGGACTGGGAGATGGCGGGCAACCTCGACCTCGTCTTCCTGGACTTTGCGGTGCGGTTTCCGGAATACGATCGCGTCTGGTTCGTCGAGTACGATGTTCACTGGGAGGGGCGGTGGAGCGTCCTGTTCGAGCGGTTTCGCGTGAGCGACGCCGACGTCCTGGCCACCATCGTGCATCGGGTCGCGGATGCGCCGCACAAGCTGCGGGCGCTGTCCTACCCGCGCATGGTGGCGCCCGCGGGTCAGGAATGGGAAGAGGATCACCTGCTGAAGGCGTTTCTGCCGATCTGCCGTCTCAGCCGCGCCGCCCTGCAGGCACTGCACGACCTCTATGGAGAGGGCTTCTGCGGCCACTACGAGGTGATGGTGCCGAGCAGCGCCGCACGCGCGGGCCTGCGCATCGAGGATATCGGCGGCTGCGGATCCTATGTCCGCACCGAGAACCGCAACAGGTTCTACTTCGCGCAGCCGAAGACGTCGACGCACTCGCCGGGCACCTTCGTGTTCCGCCCCGAGCCGAAGGTCCTGCCGCGTCCGAATACGCTGTGGCATCCGGTGAAGCCCGGTGCGGTGCCTCTGTGGCATCCGCTGCGTCTCGGAGGTTCGCCGATGAAGACCCTGCTCGAGCGTCTGAAGCCGAAGCTGTGGCACCTCGCCACGCGGATCTGGTTCGCCACCCGATGGCGTCCCTACAAGGCGGAGGCGTCCTGATGACCAACGGCGCCGCGGCCACGCAGCCCAGGGTATCGGTCATCATCCCCGCCTACCGGACAGCCTCGACGCTGGAACGGGCGGTGCGGTCCGTCCTCGAGCAGGATGAGCAGGATTTCGAGATCGTCATCGTGGAGGATTGCTCCGGCGACGACACACTCGAGGTCGCCCGGCGACTCGCGGCGGAGGACGTCCGGCTTCGGGTCATCGCGCTCCTCCAGAACGGCGGCCAGGCTCGGGCCCTCAACATCGGCGTCGAGGCGGCGCGTGGGCAGTGGATCGCGACCCTGGATGCGGATGACCGCTACCAGCCCGAGCGGCTCCGCGTGCTGCTCGGGACGGGGGAGCGCGAAGGCGTGGACTTGGTCGCGGACAACCAGAACCACCTCGACGAGGCCGCCGGTGCCCTGGTTCGAACCGCCTTTCCTGACCGAGGCGGCGGCCGCGCGATCGAGCTGAGCGACTTCATCGCCAATTCGGACACCACTTCGGAGTTCAGCTTCGGCATCCTCAAACCGGTGATCCGGGCATCCTTCTACCGCGCCCATGACCTCGGCTATCGGCCCGGGCTGAAGTTGGGCCAGGACTTCTACCACCTGATGACGTTCTTCGCCCTCGGTGGCCACGGCTACCTGGTCGACCGCCCGATGTATGACTGGACGTTGCCGTTCGGACCGCTCTCGCGCACCTGGACCACCACGGGCGATGGCGCCTGGCGCTACGACTATCGCAGCACGCTGGAGGCCAACCGCCATTTCCTGGAGAAGATGGAGCATCTGGGCAACGCGGATCTGGTCGCTCTGCTTCGGCGCCGCGAGCGCGAATACCGGGTGATGGTCAACTATATCGACGCGCAGAAGGCCTATGCCCTTACCGGCAGCAGGTTGTCCGCAGCCAGCATCATCGCGCGTCATCCGCAGACATGGCCGCTCCTGGCACGACGGCTGAGCGGACGTTTGCGACGGGTCCTCACGCAGAGGTCGCGGCGTCGGGCGGCGGCTGCGGGAGCCTGAGCTGATCAGCGGGGAGCAACGTGCTATCTCCCGATCATGGGGCGGTACCGCACTTCCGCCATCGGTCGCGTGGGCGGCATGACGGGCGGAGGCGCCGAGCCGGACGGCCTGATACTCGCCGGCTCCACGGTTCCCGACCCCTTGATGACCGACGCGGAGCGCGACCGGCTCAAGGGCGCCTCGATGAGCGGCGTCATCATCAACGTCGTGACGCAGCTGGTGCGTTTCGTGCTGCGCTTCGGCTACCAGATCGTGATCGGCCGCCTGCTGCTGCCAGGGGATTTCGGGCTGGTGGCACTGGCCGCACCGGCGATCTCCTTCATCCAGACCTTCGCCGACCTCGGCCTGTCGGAGGCGACGATCCAGAAGAAGGATATCACCCAGGCCCAGCTGAGCGGCCTCTTCTGGTTGAACATCGCGACCGGGGTCGTGCTGGCGGCGCTGTGTGCCACCGTCGCGCAGCCGATCGCCCGATTCTACGGGGATCCGAGGGCTGCTCCCATCGTGATGGTGTCGGGCGGCCTGCTGCTGCTGAGCAGCTTCTTCAGCCAGCACATGGCGCTGCTGAACCGGCACATGCGGTTCAAGGCCATCGCCGTCATGGACATCGCGACCTTCGTCGTCGGCAGCGCCGCCGGCATCGCCTCCGCCCTGCTCGGGGCGGGCTACTGGGCGATCATCGTCAACCAGGTCGTGACCAACCTGGTCGGCCTGGTGATGGCGTGGACGATCACGGGCTGGTTGCCGGGACGCCCCGGGAGGTTCAGCGAGATGAAGCCGCTGATCGCCTTCGGCGGCAACATGACCGGCTCCAGCATCATCAAGTTCTTCAGCCGCAACAGCGACAACATCCTGCTCGGCCGCTTCGCCGGCGAGTACGCGCTGGGTCTCTATGACCGTGCCTTCAAGCTGATGTCGCTGCCGTTCGGCCAGGTCTCCGCGCCGTTCAGCAAGGTCGCCATTCCCCTGCTCTCGCGCTGCCGCGACGAGCCGGAGTTCTACCGGCGCGCCTACCAGCGCATGCTGGAGGCCGTGCTGCTGCTGCTCTACCCCGCCCTGGTCTTCGTCGTCGCGACATGCCACGAGCTGATCGTGCTGGCGCTGGGGCAGCGCTGGGCCGAGGTGACGCCGATCTTCGCCATCCTCGGCATCGACGCCTTCGTGGCCCCGCTCGGCAACAGCATGACGTGGCTGTTCGTCAGCCAGGGACGGACGGCCGAGATGCGCAACTATGCTCTCGTCACCTGCGTGCTAGCGATCAGCCTGTTCGTGATCGGCCTGCACTGGGGCCCGAAGGGCGTGGCTGCGGGCTATGCGACGGCAGGCTTCACCGAACTCTGCTTCCTGTGGCCGACGGTCACGCGCAAGGGGCCGCTGCGCGGACGCGACTTCGTCTCGACCGTGGCGCCGTTCCTGCCGGCGGTCGCGATCAGCTTCGCGGTCCTGCTCGGCTTGCGAAGCCGGCTGCCGCACGGCTGGTTGACGTTGGGTCTGGAAGGCCTCCTGTCCTACTTCGTCTTCGCCGCGAGCCTGGCAGCGACGCCGGGCGGCCGGCGCGTGCTGCGTGACGTCTGGCAGCAGGTGGGAAACCTGACGCGGCGGATGACGAGGGCATCCGGCGGCCGACCGGCGTCTGCCGCCGCCACCACCCATCAGGCTCGAGAGAAGACGATATGAGCGGGCACCTCATGGTCGACATCGTGATGCCGGCTCGCAACGCCGGGTCCACGATCGCATCCGCGGTGCGCAGTATCCAGCGCCAGACGATCACCGACTGGCGCCTCATCGTCGTCGATGACGGCTCCACGGACGCCACGCACGCTCTCCTGACTTCGCTGGCCGAGCAGGACGGCCGCATCCTGATCTTGCAGGGGCCGCAACAAGGTGTGGTCGGCTCGCTCAACCTCGGCCTCGAGCGCTGCCTCGCCCCGTTCGTCGCACGTCAGGATTCCGATGACATCGCCTACCCGGACCGCCTGGAACGGCAGCTCGCCACGCTGACGTCCGATCCGGATTGCGTCGCCGTCGGTTGCGATCTGAGGCATATCGACGAGGATGGTGTGCCGACCGGGAACTGGGGCCGGTTCCGGCCCCCTGAGACATCCGACCCGTACTGGGTGCCGGCGTTCGAGCCCTACATCGCCGGTCCGGTGTTCATGGCGCGACGTGAAGCCCTGCAGCAGGTGGGCGGCTTCCGGTTCATGCGCGTCGCCGAAGACAGCGACCTGTGCTGGCGGCTGCAAGAGCGAGGCCGGTTGCACAACACGCCGGAGGTCCTCGCCGACTACCGGATGCACCCGCACAGCATAACGAGCCGGTCGATCCGGCTCGGGCGCGTGAACGCGGCGTGCTCGCAGCGCTCGGCGGTTTCGGCTCAACGACGCCGCTCCGGTCGACCGGACCTCGACTTCTCGCGGGCCGTCATGGCGCAGCAGGATGAGCTGACCTCGATGGCGGCGCTGATCGAGCACGCGGCGGTGGGTCTCGATGCGCGCGAGATCGCCTGGCTGAAGGCAGCCTCTGCCGCCAAGCTCATCGAGCTCGTTCTCTACCGTCCTTTTGAACTGGAGGCGGAGGATTGCCGCTTCATCGCTCAAGCCCTGCGGGGAGGCGCCCACCTGCTGAGCGAGCAGAACCGGGCGGCGCTGGCACAGATGCTGCTGACCCTGGGACTCCGCCTGGCGATCGCTCGCCGGTTCCGCGACATCGCCTGCTTGATGCGCCGAAATGCGATCATCCCGACCTACCGGTCCTGGATGTCGGCGATCGCCATCCGGGTCCGCCTCGCTGCCTCGACGCGTCTGGCCAAGCTGCGCGGGAAAGGACCGCCTCTCGAAGGGCGGCCGAAGCCGTTCCTGCGTCGGCGCCTTCGAGCCGTCTAGATCGACATCGTCCTGCGGTGACGCGTCCCCTCTGGCTTTCCGCTGCCGGACTGCGTGGGCCGCCTCCTACAAGACGAGACGGATGGCAGGAGCCACGGGCGATGAGCCGCGTAGGATGAAGCTCGTGAACGCGCCGCCCTTTGTCTGCTTGACGACGCTGGCGATCTGCTTTGCAGGGCCGGCGAGGTGCAGGACCTTGATCGGCTCGTAGGGCGGGTAGGGCTTGCAGTAGAGCGCGCGCTCATCGTCCCACATCGGCGCGCCGCGGGCGCAGATCCAGTTGCAGCTTGGGTCGAGGAGGACGGTGGATCTGCAGAGCTTGTCCCTGGCATGTAGCGCGTGATTGAGCGCAAACTGGTCGTGCGGCACCAGGGCGCCTGTCCGGCGGATGGCACGCTCGTAGCGCTTGGCCCAGGCCTCCCACTGAGGCGCATCGGCTGCCATCGCGAACATCCCTGCGTTGACGTGGGCCCGCAACAGCAGATAGGTCGCGGTGAAGGGCCCGTAACCAAGCAGGAAGTGCTTGGCGGTCCATCCGAACAGCTCGAACTGGAACCGGTAGGCACGCTCCTCTTCGTGCGTGATGGCCATCCCGCCCCTGATCGCCCCCGCGACATACGACGCGATGACGCTGGTGTCCTGCACCCAGATGTCCGAGTCGATCCAGACGTAGACGTCATAGCCGGGGAAATACTCGCGCAGAAAAGGGCGCGCGAGGAAGGAGAGATGAGCCGGGTTGTAGTCGGAGGCCGAGAGCCCGAAATGGGCGCCGGGCCGCTGCACCTTGTCCGTGTAGCTGGAAAGCCATTGCCTGTCGGCGTCGTTCAGTCCGATATCGAGACACGCCAGTTCGTAGCCCGGTCTCTCCAGGAGGGGCTCGAGAGACGCGATCAGGCTTCGCAGCAGCGGCATGAAACGCGTGTCGCACGCGCTCACGATCAAGACCCTGCCCGCCCACTGCGTCATCCTCGCGGCATCGGCGTCTGCTGAGGCGGTGCTGGCGGGCGATGCGTCGGCCTCGAGCGTCAGACCATGCGTCGTCGACCGTTCTGACATGGCCTGGGCTCCCAGATCTTCATCGATTTACTCAACGCAACAGGAGAGAAGAATAGAAGTCAACAAGTGCTGAGTGGCTTCCAGCTGCACCGAACGCTCCAAGGAAGGCACGATCAAGAAGGCAGCGCGGCGGGGCCTTCACCGCCGCCCCCGCGCCTCGCCACGCGGTCGTCCGTGAGCAGACAGAGAACAGCAGGCTTCCGCGTGAGGGAGACCGCCTGGTCTCATTCCTGTAACCCGGCGGTGTGCGCAGGAGCTCGGTGGTGTCCCTGGTGGTCGTATAGGAGCGCCTTTGTCGGTCATCCTGGGCGGGCTGGGCCGCGCGTCAGGCTGCCACCGGCGGCAGGCTGACAAGGGGGAGTATCGCCCAAGGGCGCGAGCGTCTCCAGGCTCATGATGAACCACCTCTCGTGCGGCTCCAGCAGCAGGGCGCCGACGCGACGCATGACGGCTGCCTCGTTGGAAGATGCCCACCATGTCGGTGCGGCGCTCGATCTCGCCGTTGAGCCGCCCGAGCGGGTTGTTGCTGTGGATCTTCGCCCGGTGCTGGGAGGGGAACCCATGTAGGCCAGCACGTCGTCTTCGGCGGCCTCCATCGGAGCGGCGAGTGGGGGCACCGGGTGACGGAGTTGATCGGCAACCTGGCGCCGCTGCGCCGTAGCCTGGGGCGCATCGGTCTCAGCGAATGCGGTGCCGATCGAGGCGGAGACGATGCGGCGCTGGATCTTGCGGCTGCGCCATGGCGTAGCGCATGATCGGTCGCAAGAGCCGACCGATCCGATCCCGCAGGAACGCCTGGCGTTGCCGACAGGGGCACGCGGCACCGCTGTCAAGTCGCGCTCAATATCTTGGTGATGGCGGGCTTCAGCCTCCCATGCGCGTCCGAGACCACCAGCTTGACCCGGCGCAGGCCGCGACGAGCGAGCGCGCGGCGCAACCAGGTCCAGAACGGCTCGGTCTCGCCGTTGCCCACCGTCATGCCGAGCATTACGCCGCGCCCTCTGCGCTGGCGCCCACTGCGACGATGACGGCCACCGAGACAGCATGCCCGTCGCGCCGGGCCGCCTCCTACACCACGGATCGGGACACGACCGCTTGAGCATCATCCGCTCGAGGAAGTTCAAGTTCAATTAACCTCACCCTCTTCCGGCAGCTTGTGGCGGTCTGGGTGCGTTGAGCTGTGCGAACGGCAGTGAGCGGGGCAGACATGGCAGTCTCAGCGGATTTGCCTACCACAGCCGCAGGCAGGCCAGAGCCCGGCTACCTGACCCTACTTCGTCAGCCGAGCTTTGCCCTCTTCTTCTTGGCTGCGACAGCTTCAACGCTTGGATCCGCGGTGGTGCCTGTCGCCCTGACCTTCGCGCTCCTCCAGGTGGGATACACCGCAACATCGGTCGGTCTGATCCTGGCGGCGCAGACTGCGCCTACCGTCATCCTACTCCTGGCGGGAGGCATCATCGGCGACCGATGGTCCCGACGTCGCGTCATGATCGGCGCCGACGCCTTGAGATGCGTCTGCCAGGGAGGCCTCGCCGCACTCCTGGCTACCGGCCACCCCGCGCTTCCGTTCCTCATGCTGCTCGCAGGATGCCTCGGCGTCGGAAATGCCTTCTTCAGCCCCGCCGAGAGCGGGTTGATCCCCGAGATCGCCGGCGAGAAAGAACGGATCAAGTCCGCCAACAGCCTTCTGGGCATCTCCAGCTCCCTCTCGGCCATCCTGGGTCCAGTGATTGGCGGCATGCTCGTCGGACTGGGAGACGCGCCACTCGCGATCGGCATGGATGCGCTTTCCTATGCCGTCAGCGCCGCCTGCCTTGCCTTCATCCACATCCCTCCGCACGAGAGGAAGCTGACGACGTCGTTCCTCACTGATCTGAAGCAAGGCTGGTCGGAGTTTCAGCAGCACAGGTGGCTGCAGCTGGTGACAGCCCAGTATGGTCTCCTCAACCTTGTCACCTTCGCACCCTTCTTCGTCCTGGGACCGGTCATCTTCTCGTCGATGCCTCATGGCGCCCGCTCGTGGGGCCTGATCGCCTCGGCGACAGGCGCCGGTGGCGTTGTCGGCGGCCTGCTCATCCTCAAGTTCCGACCGTCCCGACCGCTTGTCGCCTATGAGATCTCGGCGGCGCTCCTTGCGGCTCCTCTGGTCGTGCTGGCCATCCACGCCTCGATCCTGGTGCTCATGGCAAGCAGCGCCGTGTTCGGCTTGGCGTTGTCCATTCTCAACGTCACAGTGCAGACGACCATACAGGAGCGCATTCCGGAAGAAGTTCTCTCTCGCATCAACGCTCTGTTCAGCGTGGTGGCGACCGGCCTTGGCCCGATCGGCTTCGCGCTCTGCGGACCGGTGGCTCATCTTGCGGGGCCGCGAAATGCTCTCGGCGTCGGCTCCGGGATCACTCTCGTCAGTGCAGCCGCCCTGCTTTGTCTCGGCCACATCCGTCATGTGAAAGCCATACGCACGTCGTGAGGAGATCAAGTGGACGATTTCAGGTACGGGCTGTCTCATCGGCACGTCATCCGGGAAGATGCGGGTGTCCCCGGGAGGGAGAGTCCCGCAAATCCCGTAACGGGCCTGCAGCGGAGCCGACGATTTCACTCAGACCAGCACCTCTTTCGCCAATCTCTGATATTCTCGTCGCTCCTCTTCCTTCAGATCGTCCCAATCACGCCGATCATCGCCAGGTCGGCTCAGGTCTCCGAGAAACAGACGGATGGCCATGGCTTCAGTTCCAGGCAGTGAAGCGGTCAAGGCCCATCTCCACGTTCTATCGCTCGCGAACCAAATCCCGGTTGCGCGTGTCACCGCCGGCTCGGTTCGCTGCATGATTTAGGTTTTTGACAAAGGTGACAATGCCGTCCGCGCCTTTCACGGAGAAGGAGACCACGGCGCCCCGTCGCGACTTTCGTGGAACTACCCCGCTATCGCCCACAGGTGATGATGGACTAGGGGGTCCGGGAGAAGCGGAACCGAAACTTCGACTCAAGCGCAGCGTGGAAGCAAGCGAGTGGCAAGGGCTAGCCGAAAGCGCCCACGCCGCCTTCCAGCGTTCCGCAGCAACAGCAGATATCCGCCCGCAGAGACTGCAACAAGCGTGGGGTGGCAGGAGGCGCCCAAAATGTTTCCAGCGGTAAGCGGCTGTCTCCCTGAGCGGTGACGAGAATGCTGCGAGTGTCGGCGATGTACTAGAGCATCATCCGATCGGACGGAACCGCTCGATCGGACAAAGATCCTCGTCAAAACAATAGGCTAGAGCATGATCTGTGAGCCCACGCGATCGGATCATGCTCTAGCACCAAGCTGAAAGTCTCGATCGGCGAAGTCCTGCTGCCATCTGCCGCTCGCATCGCCCATGAGACGCTGGACTGAAATCTGCCCCGGCCACATGGCAAGATCGTGTCGCGCGTGATGGATCGACGATTGGACTCTCGTGCCAGTCGGTGCGGACGGGCGCCATCTCTTGCTCCCGCGCTCGGCGATGACGGACACTACCGTCGACATCGATACACCATACGGAACAGGCTACCTGCAACGCGTTGTGATCAACCGTTGAGTCCGATCAAACGGTGGCCAGTCTTCTTCGGCGGTGCTGGTTTCGATCCTCTGGGGCGACCCGCGCCAGGATCGTGACGGCAATAATGTCCGTTGCCAACAAAGCCGCACTTGCTCCCCCGTCACCAGCAGTCAAGGACAGTAACTGAAGGCGAAGCCGACATCGTGCGTCAAGAGTATGATGAATACCTGAGGGTCGAGAAAGGAGTTGAATTACCTCCATCCGGTCAAAGAACAAGCAATCGCCTGCAGCCGCCATCAAGCCGAACCAAGATCCCGGACGATAAAGCCCAGCCGGCTGTAGTCTCCGCGGATCAGGTGCTTGGCGTCGATAACACGAAGATCGCCCCTAGTATTGCCATGCGCAGGACATCGAATTGACCAAGCAGAGGCAAGTTTTGACTGAATCGGTCGATCTTGCACAGCAGAACCTGTCCGAGCCGGTTCGGATCAGGCTGCGGATGGACCTCATGCCTCTCGACGCACTGCCCTCTGACCGTCGACAACAGAATTTGCCCTCCGCACAACGCTTCCATGGTCTTGGAGAACGGTCTACCAATGCCAGACCACTGCGCTGCAACAATCCTCGTCTCAGGATGGTGGATGAAGGCCGGGTTGCGATATGATCGAGATCGGGTGCGGTCTGCTCTGCTTCTTGCTGTTCTTCGGCGCGGCGATGACAGGGGCACTGCTGCATCCCCGGTTGCCGCTGCATCATCGCGACGACAAGAGCCACGAGGTGGTGCGCAACAATGCCAATATTCTGGTCGTGGCCAGCTCGGTTCTGCTCGCCTTCCTGATTACCTTCATGCAGGACAGCTTCGAGAGGGTCAACGCCAGCACGCAGGGCTACGGCACTGACCTCACGGTGCTCGACGATATGCTACGAGCCTACGGCCCGGAGGCCGAGCCCATACGCCAGACCCTGGGAGGCTATGCGAAGCGGGTTCTGGTCAGCATCTGGTCACCGGATGGGACGCCGGACTTTGCGGACGCACAGGGGGAGGCCTTGATCCAGGAGATCAGCATCGCGGGGCTGGCACTCCAGGGCAAGGACCATTTTCATCAGGCGCTGGCATCCGAACTGGTGAGCGAGATCCGTCTGCTCGCGTTGCGTCGTCAGCAGCTTGTCGAGCTCGGCAGCAGTGGACTGCCTGTGCCGTTCATCGTGCTGACCATCGTCTGGCTGACGCTGTGCTTTGCGAGCTTCGGCTTCAACGCGCCCTGTAATGCGCTGACGGTGAGCAGCCTGTTCGTCACCACCCTCTCGGTTGCGGCCGCGCTGTATCTTATCATCGACCTCGGCACACCGTTCGGCGGCCCGATCAAGGTCTCGAACTGGCCGGTTCGAACCGCGATCCTGCACCTGCAACGTCCCCTCCTCCGTCCCGGATGAGCGCGATCATCGGGCTGTTGACCTTGTGCCTCCTGGTCATGGCCTTTCTCGTCGTATTGATGCTGCATCCGCGCTTGCCGTCACGGTATCGTGAGGAAGACACCGTGACCAGCGTGCGCCTTTCGGTCGGGATCATCGCGACCCTCAGCACCCTGGTGCTTGGACTGATCCTATCCTCGGTGAAGAACAACGACGATATGGTGCAGAAGGACATCAAGGGCTTCGGCATGGAGCTCGTGGCGTTGGATGGTAGCCTGCGCAGCTACGGTGCGGGTGCGGACAAGGCGCGCCAGGAGCTTGCCGGCTACATGGGCTGGATCAGCCTACACGGGCTGGATCATCACGCACGCTTGGCCGACGGCGGATCAGCCCGAACTCGTCGCCAGTGAGGTGGGACGTGGTCGGATGACGGTCTGGAATGCGCGATCGCCGACCTGCCGCAGACGCGGCCGGCGCAGAAATTCTTCGCGGCTCAGGCGGTGCAGGATGTGCGTGCCGTCGTCAGGCAGCGTCAGACCATCATCAGTGAAGACACGGCCTCTCTTCCACCGATCTTCACGGTGATACCGATTATCTGGCTTGCCTTGCTGTTCGGCAGCCTGGGCTATTGCGTCCCACGCAACGCGGTCGTGATCGGGGTGGAGTTGCTCGCAGCGACGACAGCGGCGAGCGCCGTCTTCCTCATGCTGGAACTGGACGATGCATTGGCGGTTTCATCGCGGTTTCGCAGCAACCGCTGACGGCGGCGCTGCAAACCATGCGATATCCGTAGCGGCACGCGCTCCCCACCTGTGTTGCTGTCTGAAGGCATAATATTCTAGACGCATGCTGGGAAGGGCTGGGCAACCGGCGGTAGTCTACCGCCCTCCTCGCCGCAGCAACCGCCAAGCTGAGCGTACTTTACCGGATATTCATCAAATAGCGATAACCTGTCCTCGCGAGTGGACATTACGGGGTCGCGATGTGCTGAACCTGCGAGCATTTCAGATGCTGGCTTTTTTAGGCATTGTTGCCTCGGCCGCGCTCGTCTTCGGGTTGGTTCTGATCACGCGGCACATGGACACGATGCAGCAGGACCGCGATCTGAGGCTTGTGTCATCGCAGCTGACCGTCAGCCTGGAGTCGTCTCTGCTAAGTGTAGCGAGCGTCGCGACATCCGATGAAGCCATCCTGCGGCTCGATCACGTCCAAGACCCTGGCTGGGGAGACCGCACTTTTCCCGAACCCGCCTCCAGCCAGGTCTGGGTCTACACGATCGCCTTCGATGACTCGATCATCTCCGGCCTGCACGCGGCAGATCCTCGAAAATCCGGACCCTTTGCTTTCGAGCACGACCTTCCACGCTGGATCGCCGCCTTTCGGCATGACCGTTGGAGCAGCACTCCCTTGCTGGCGGCGATGCAGAAAGGGCACCCGGTCCGGACCCTGTTGTGGTCGGGCGCTCGGCTCTACCTTCTGATCGGCATCCCGTTTTCGCCTAGCACACCCGCCCTGAGGCTGAAGCATCCGTGGCCACCCCTTCTTATCCTCGTCATGCCGATGGACGTGTATCTGCGAACCACCTTGGCGGGTGCGGCCGTCTACGATTTCAAGATTGTTCCAGGCAGGTCTCGCGATGTTGCCGCCGGTGTGCCTCTGAGTGACGCCGCGGGACATACCCTGGCCAACCTCCAATGGAGTCCGGCAACCCCTGGCGCAGAGTTGCGACGTCTCCTGCTGGCACCGCTTCTCCTGCTCGTCGCCGCATTTGCCGCGCTGGTCCATCACACCTATCGACGCGGCATCACGGCAGCACGAGAACTTATGGCGAGTGAAGCGCGCGCGCATTATCTGGCTTTCCATGACGAGCTGACGAAGCTTGCAAACCGACGATATTTCATCGCCGAGCTCGAACGGGCGGTCGCTTCAGCTGCAGGAAGCAACGTGCCCCTGTCCGTCCTGCTCATAGACCTGGACCGCTTCAAGCTCGTGAACGACAGTTACGGCCATGACTGCGGCGACGAGCTGATCCGTGAGGTCGGGCGCAGGCTCGGATACATCTGCCCGATCGGCGACCTGTGCGCTCGGCTGGGAGGCGACGAGTTCATAATCCTGGCCCGCGGCCGCAGCGAAGCCGAAGCCGTCGAGCTCGCGAATGTCGTCATGAAGTCGCTTTCGGAGCCCGTTCAGCTCTCGGCGGCGACGGTGACGGTGGGAGCATCGGTCGGCATAAGCATGTTCCATGGCACCGGCAGCGGCGAAAGGCTCGTCCGCGAAGCGGATCTAGCTCTGTATCGTGTCAAGGCCCGCAGAAGTGGAGGCGCCCCCTGCCTGTTTCATGAGAGCTTTTTTGAGCGGGTCTAGCAGCTCGCCGGCCGCCGGCATCGCCCGCTCCGGAGCGGATCGGGTCGGATCCGGGAACGGCCGGACTGGTTCATCCTGCCGCCATGTCACGGCGTGGCGGACGCGGGTGGTCTACGCACCCACAGGTTCAGCATCGCAGCGAAGCATCTCGGGTGCTCAGCCTCGAACAGGTCCCAGCCGGCGAGATCGCGCAGCGGATCATCGCTCGCGCGCCACTGCCTGAATGCCTGCTCGGTAGCCGCCGACACCTCGATGCCGAGCAGCTCGAGGTCTTCAGCGACCAGGAAGCCATCCACTTCCGGCAGCGTCACCGGCCGTTCCCGGACGTGGAACAGCAGGTCGCGACAGCCGCTGACCGACCAGAAATCCGGGCTCGCCGACAGCCGCACCGCCCAATCCTCACGCAAGGCCAATATCGCCTGCCGGCACTCGCGGATCGCTTCCGCTGTCGGGCCGTAGCCATTCGCCGCGATCCAGCTCCGTGCGGCCTCGACGTCGGCGCGGCCGCGTTTGGTGTAGAGCAGGACGTTCATCACGCCTCCGGGATGCAGTAGCGCGAGCAACGTCCGCCATCCGCTCCAGGGATCATCGAGATGATGCAACACCCCACCGACGGCGATCATGTCAAAGCAACGGCCCAGCCGCGCCGCCTGCAGCAGATCGGCCTGGACGTAGTCGATCCCCGAGATATCGAGCGCCTTCGTCACGCGGAGGGCATATGCCAAGCTGGCGAGGCTCAGATCGATCGCGAGCACCCTGGCGTCGGCCAATGCCTGGATGGTCTCGATTGCGTGCTGGCCGGTGCCGCAGCCTGCCACCAGCACTTCCAGCGTGCGTCCGTCAGGAGGCGGCGCTACCGTCGCGTCGGGAAATCTGCCGGCCAGCCAGCCGGCGAGCTGGACCTGGTGTGCTGGCCTGGTCGTTGCCACCCAGCGCGGATATGGATTTTCCTCATACTGATCGCGGACGCGCCGCGATACATCGTCCTCGATGCAGGTCGCGCGCGCAATAGCGTCGCGAAGCCGCAATTCCTCGGCTGGCTCGGTGACCTGTTGCGCGAGCAGGGCCGCGACCTCCGGCGGCCGCCCGCGTGCGAGCAGGCGTTCAGCCCCGTCCAGCGATGCGAGCGGCAGATACATGGCAAAAGCGACGAGCCTTGTATCTGGTGGCGCGACATCGCTCGCAAGATCCGCCTCGATCGCCCGGCGCAGGGTTTCCAGCGCATCGCCCTCAGCAGCCTGGCAGCGCCAAGCGTACTCGTTGATGAAGCATTGCCGGGCCAGCCCGCACGCGGCGATAAGCGCCCCCGCATCCAGGGCAGCACCCGAGACAGCCACATCCAGGATCTCGCGGCGCCGCTCCGTCAGCTTGCGTTCGATCTCTCGATGCGAGATCGGAGCCAACTCGAGCAGGATGCGAAGCAGCGGGTCGCCTTCGCCGAAGAAGCCTCGAGCGACGACGGCACAGACCGCAGATGCAAGATCTCGCGGGCGGGTCCAGCGTTCGCACAAGGCGCGCTGCAGCAGGGCGCGAAGTTCCGGAATATCGGTTGCCGGCGACACGTTGAGCACGCAATCGATGAACTGCACGCGCAGCCTGGCGGTGTCAGCATGGAGGAATGCCGTGCAGGCCGACCGCAAAGCCGCATCCCCCGCATCTGCGGCGAGGCAGGCGTCGACCAGGCCTTCGTGCGCGAGGGCAAAGCTGGGACGCAGGGCGATGGCGCGGGCAAACGCCGCCGCCGCCTCGGTTCTGCCGAGCGCCGCCCATGCGGCACCCAGGGCGAAATGCGCCTCCGGAAGGCGGAGATCGAAGCGCAGCGCAGCCTGATAGGTCGCGGCGGCCTCGGCCGAACGTTGCAGCTCCATCAGGGCGTTGCCGAGATTGAGCAGGGTCGCGGCACTCGGCTGGAGCTCGGCGACACGCCGGTAGTGCCGCTCGGCGTCGACTGGTCGCGCGACCGCCCGATAGACTTCGGCAAGGCCGTCATGGATCGCCGCGACGCCCGGTGCCACCGCGGCGGCCTCGGTGAAGTGCGCGATCGCGTCGCCCGGTCGTCCTTGCCGACGTGCGATCTCGCCGCGCATGTGCAAAGCCCGGGCCTGGCCCGGCTCGTCGATGAGGCAACGGGTGCAGAGCCTGTCGGCTTCGTGCAAGCGCCCACGGCCGAAGTGGGCCTGTGCCAGGCTCAGCAGCGATGCGGTAGGCGGCGTAGCGGAACGTGCGTGCGGTTGCGATTTTGCGGCGACGCGACGCTCTCTGCGGTTCATCGATACACCCCCAGCCACCCGGAGTTTGGAGCATCCCGGCTAGCCTGCACAGCCCGAGATCGATCGCCGCGCTGCTCCGGGCGCGCCTCCGCTCTTCGCAGGATATCGGGACGGCCAGGGTCTGGCCTGGCGGTCTCCGCGTGCATGAGCTGCGGAGGACGCGACGGCCCTCGAGATCCAGGCCCGCATGGAGCTCTACGACGCCGCCGACCTGCACGAGTAGGAGGCGCTCGACCCGTCGACCGTGCAGACCGTGATCCCGGACCGGGGGCAACAGCGTCTCGACGGCCACCGACGGACGCGCTGACGATAGTGCCTGATCGTCGTGCTTAGCCGAGCACCGCCGGCTTGAGCGCCTCCTCGATCCATCGGCGGAAGGTCGTCGGCCCGGTGTTGTCGGACGTGCGCGGGGTTGCGTTGTCCATGCCTTGGTTCTTGGCACGCATCATGTCGACGAAGCCCTGCGCGAAGGCCTCGCTCATGCCGTGCCCGGGCAGCTGCGCCCGGAAGCCTTCGAACGGGACTTGCTGGTGGCGCACCTCGCGGCCAAGCACCGCCGAGATGATGGCGGCGATGTCGTTGAACGACAGGTCTTCCGGCCCCGGCAGCGACACGTCCGCCTGACCCGTCCAGGAGCGGTCCCGCAGCAGCCGAGCAGCGGCCGCGCCCATGGCGCGCGTCGCGGTACGGGGCACCTTCCTGTCCGCATCGAGCAGGCCGAACATCTGTCCTCTGCCGATCGCATCAGCCTGCTGCAGCGCGTTGTCCATGAAGCCGGCATGGCGAGGCCGCGAACCGCGGCGCCGGTCTCGGCCCGCAGGTCGGCCATGCGGATCGACGTGGAGACCAGTCCGGCCCGGTCCTGCCACTCGGTGCCGCGCCCGAGTGCCGTGACCATGACGACCCTCGCGATCCCCTGGCGACGGGTGGCTCCGGTCGCAGGGCGGATGAAATCGACGTAGGTCGCATCCAGCGTGGGACGGGTTGGGGCGCGCGACCCAGAACATCGCTTCCGCACCCATTGAAGGCGCGGTCGACCACGGCCGCGTCGCCGTGTGAGCCTTAGACGAGCTCGACCCGGTCGCGGACCACCTGCGGCAGCTTGCCCGTGTCGCGCGCGACGACACGCGCCGTCTCGCCGGCGTCGAGCAGGTGCTGGACGACGTGGTGGCCGATGTTGCCGGTCGGCGCGGTGACGACGATCATGCGAAGTCTCCTATGAGCGTCACCAGGAAACAGACCGTGGGGGACATACCATCTAGATGCGGCCGTCGCTCGTTTCTTGGCGATACTCCGGAAACCGCATGGAGCGACCAGCTGGCTGCGCGCGCCAGGATGTCGCGGTCGATCTTCGCGCAGCGCTTCCGGAAGAGGGTCGGCGAGACCCCGATCGCCTACCTCACGCGCTGGCGCATGATGCCGGCGGGCGAGCGGCCGAACCGCCTGCGTCGTCTGGCAGTTCCAGGCATCGATGATCGCGCACGCCGGGACAAGATGGCGCTAAACGCGACGATCGAGGCGGCAGGCGCCGGAGAAGCCGGCCTGTTGACCGTGCACGAGCATCGCGCCCTTGACCGTCCGAGGGCCGCCTCTTCAAGTGCCGGCTCCGATCACGGACGAGGGGCTGATCGAGTGGCAGGTTTGAGACGATGGTTCTGCTCAGCGGCGATCGCGCTCGCGACCGCCGCCGCCGATCGGCCAGCGCATGTCTTTCACGCCGTCGCGGTCGCGCCGGACGGGCGGCACGTCGCCAGCATCGACGGCGAGGACGTCCCAAACGGCACCGGTGAGCCGCCGCGCCAGCTGTTCATCCGCACCCCTCAGGGCGATGTGCGGCTGGTGCGGCTGCCCTGCGGCGGCGGCGCCGACTGCGTGCCCTCCTCGCCGAGCTGGAACCACGACGGCACCCGGCTCGCCTTCGTCGTGAGCTCGGGCAAGGGCGCCTCGATCTATGCGGTCGGCACCGATGGCGGGGCGCCGCGGCTGCTGGCGCGCTTCGCCGGCGCACTCGGCACCTTGCGCTACGGCCCGGACGATGCCCTGGCCGTGCTGGCGACGGCGCATCCGCATAAGAAGACCGGGGCGGTGGAAGCGGCCGCGCCGATGGCCGGCGAGATCGGTCGCGAGACCGACGAGCAGCGCATCGCGATGCTGCGCCACGGCACCCTGCGCCTGGTCTCGCCGCCGGACCTGTTCGTCTACGAGTTCGACTGGCGTCCTGACGGCGCCGGCTTCGTGGCGACCGCGGCCAGAGGCGACGGGGACAGCCAGTGGTGGGTGGCGAAGCTGCTGGCGATCGCGGTCAAGGACGGCGCGGTCTCGGTGCTGCATGCGCCGGACGACACGCATCAGCAGCTCGCCGATCCGGTGGTGTCCCCGGACGGCCGCTTCGTCGCGTTTATCGGTGGATGGATGAGCGATTTCGGCTCGAACGGCGGCGACGCCTTCCTGCTGCCGCTTGATCATCCCGGCGCCAGGGCGGTCGACCTGACCACCGGGCGCCGCCAGACGGTGACCACGCTGGACTGGCGCTGCGCCCCCGAGCTGGTCGCGACCACCCTCGCCGGCCCGCGCACCGCGGTGGTGACGCTGACCGGCGCACCGCGCACCCTGTGGTCGGCAGAGGAGAGCATTGGTGCCGGCGGCTGGAACCTCGGCGCGGCCTGCGCCGGCGGTCACAGCGCCGCCTACCACCAGAGCTTCGCGTCGCCGCCGGAGCTGGAGGCGGGTCCGGTTGGGCGATGGCGCGACATCACCCACGTCAACGCCGGGCTCGCGGCGCCGGTGCGAAGCGTCAGCATCAGCTGGAAGAGCGACGGCTTCGACGTGCAGGGCTGGCTGCTGACCCCTCTGCCGCAGCCTGGCGGCAGGCGACCGCTGCTGGTGCAGGTGCATGGCGGTCCGCAGGCGGCGGAGGTCCCCGAGTTCATCGCCGCCCGCGGCGTCGAGCGGGCGCTGCTCGGCGCCGGCTACGACCTGCTGCTGCCGAACTACCGCGGCAGCTTTGGACAGGGCGAGGCGTTCACCGCGGCCGACATCGACGATGTCGGCGGCGGCGATTTCCGAGACATCATGGCCGGCGTGGATGCCGCGGAACACGTAGCGCCGATCGACGATGCGCGGCTTGGGATCTTCGGCGGCAGCTACGGCGGCTACATGGCGATGTGGGCGGTGACCCAGACGCACCGCTTCAAGGCGGCCGCCTCCCACGCGGGCATCTCGGACTGGTTGTCCGAGCAGGGCGAGGCGCCGCAGATGACCCAGGACGCCCCCGACCCGGTGTTCGGCACCCTGGTCTACGACGATCCGCAGCCGCAGCTGCATGCCTCGCCGATCACCCACATGCGCGGGGTGCGGACGCCGATGCTGATCACGGTCGGCGAGCGCGACGTGGAGTGCCCGCTGCCGCAGAGTCAGGAATTCTACCAGGCGATGCTGGCACTCGGTGTGCCGACGCAGTTCGTGGTCTATGCGGGCGAGGGGCACGGCTTCCGCAAGGATGCCGACCAGGTCGACGAGCGCCGGCGGACCGTCGACTGGTTCGGACATTGGCTGCGACCCGACCGGGCGGATCGCCTTGACGCGACGGTCGTAAAATGATGCGCGGACGCCCACCGGATGAAACCGGTCGCATTTTTCGGAGGGGCGATGGACCTGCAATCGGGCCAGTGGGGCCAGCGGCGTCTCAAGGAAGAGGACGGTCTTTTTGCTTGCGACTGGCCCATGTTTTGTAGCCTGCGGGCTCGCTTTAAAGACACAACCTCCGCGAATAGTTGTCGACACAGAACAACTTGGAG
>CAXTOC010000007.1:0-28202 GCA_964245725.1 uncultured Acetobacteraceae bacterium
GCGTCCGAGAGCGTGGCCAGCAGCCCGTAGGCTACCTTGGACAGCACATCCAGGATGGCGATGGACAGCACGCCGGTCGCATCGCTGACGACGTTCAGCCCGTCCGGCGACACCGCCAGTGCCAGCGGATAGATCAGCCACAGGATCGACAGGATCGACGCGTTGCGCCGGTAGCTCGCACGCAGGTCCGCCCGCTCCTGGGCATTGGCCTGCAGGGCCGAGACCCAGATCACGTAGTATACGCCGAGGAAGGCGGCGCAGGAGATGATGAACCAGGTCCATTTCATCCAGGCCGTCTCGGACGCGCCGAACACGAAGGCGGTCACGATCATCATCAGGTCGGCCAGCAGCATGCCGGTGATGGCACCCATGCGCTTGCGGCCGGCATGCATCGCCGTCAGGGCCAGGGAGAGCAGCAGCAGCGGCGTGGTGAAGGTCCAGTCGATGTAGCGGGCGTAATAGAAGATGCGCGTGCTCCCGGCACCTGCGGGCAGCAGCACCAGGCCCTGACCGGTCGCCATGGCCAGGTAGGAGCAGGCCGCGATCAGCGGCACGATGCCGTGCAGCACGGTCTGCATCTCTTCGGAGGACGTGCGCCGCTTGCCGATCAGGAGGATCAGCGACCCTCCGCCCGCCATGACGATCGTGGTAATCCAGAGCAGGCTGTTGGAATCCATGCGGTGCGGTCCGTCCCCGGGTTCGGGGGCACAAGGCGGGATCCTGCCGCAGGTTCATGTCGAACGACAAGTTGACCGTGGCGGTGCGCGGGAGGCACGGCGGGACGAGACGCCCCTTCGGCGCGGTGCTGCATGTCGAGGCTCCGGACGCGGGCACGGCAATACAGCGCCTGCGGACGCCGCGGACGTGATTGACGCGGAACGATCGTCGCAAAATTACGACGATTTGATGCCAGCGTGTCCTGCTTTTGCCGATGAGCGACGTTATGCTGTTGAAATGGGAAGCTTGATAGACGAGACGGACAGGCGTGCGGCCGCGGTTTCGCTATATGCGTCGTATGCGTGCGCTGGCCTCTCCGGCCCCGAGATTGCCGAAGAAGTATTGTCCGCGTTACTCTGCGACCAAGGTTTCGTTGTAATAACGGCAACTGAAGGGGTGGCCGTCGAGCAGCTATTCAACGTTCTCGACCGGCTGCAGCAGGCCGGCCTCGGGACCGCGACCATGACGGCGCCGGTGGCGCGGCTCTCGCTGCTCGACGACGCGATCCGCAAGGCGATGGTCGCCAGGCGGGACGAGAGCCCTCCCCTGGCGGTGATCATCCAGCACGCCGAGATGCTTTCGGTGCGGACGTTGCTGAAGCTGGTCTCGCTGTCGATGCTGCGCACCGGCGAACGGCCCGTGATGCGCTTCCTGCTCGCGGGGACGCCAGCGCTGTGGCCGGCGCTGCGCGAGGTCGGTCTGGGGGTGCTGGAGCACGATCCGACCGCGCACATCGTCCTGACGCCGGGACAGGACCGCGTCCGGGGACCCCTGTCGCCGTCACGCCGCAGTCATTCGCAGGAACCGCCTGCGCCGAGGTTCGCGGCGGTGGCGACGGGCGGACCGCACTGGCAGGAACCCGCGCGGCTCGGACCACTCCGGTTGCGGCAAGGCACCGACCGGCGGGAGCGACGCGCGGCCACCGCCATCGCCGGGTTCAAGGTGGCGCTGCTGCTGTCGGTCGCGGTCGGGCTCGCGTGGATCATGGCGGCGCCGCTGCAGCACGGCGCGACGACGCCGCCCGGCGATCGGCTGATCTTGCTGCCCGATCCGCCGCCGCAGAGCGCGCATGCGACGGGCACGATGCCGTACCTGGAGCCGGCCCCGACGCCAGAATTGGCCGACGCCCTGCCTTTGCCGCGAGCCGCCGGATCCGCGACGCCGGGGCCGCCGACGGCCCAGGGCGTGGCGCCCGTGCCGTCCGGTGCCCGGCCGGCGCCCTCGCCTACTCAGACCGCCGGGGCAGTGCCGCCAGCCGAGGACGGCCTGCGCGTGAAGGTTTGCTATGGCCGCGGCGACGAGCTCGCGCAGGCGCGGGCGATGCGATTGCTGGCGCGGCTGCGCCGGGCCGGCGTGCCGGCTGACGGGCCGGTGCCGCTCGATCAGGTCGCCGAGCGTTCCACCCTGAGCTACTACTTCGCCCAGGACGAGGAGGCGGCCCGCACGATGGCGCAGCGGCTGCTGCCGCACTCGACCCAGATCCGCAGGCTGGCGGTTTCGGATGGCGCCTCGCTTCCTCGACCGGGCGGGGTCTCCATCTCCATCGGGTCGCACGACGTTCGGTCGGATCAGCCACCATTTGGGAGACAGTCATGACGCGACGGCTTTTGCAGCGGATCATTCTTGGGATGCTCATCCTCGGCGGTGGCGCCGCGCACGCCGTCGCACGAGACAAGGCCGCATCCTCTGCCACGGCGCCGACCGCCGCGCCGGCCAAGGCGCCCGACGCCCTCGACCTGTATTTCAACACCGGCAGCAGCAAGATCCGCGAGCAGGACCTCCAGCTACTCGACAGGGCTTCGCGCCTGTACAACGAGGGCAAGCCGGTCGTCATGATCGTCGCGGGCTCCGCGGACCTGCTCGGCTCTCCCTCGGCCAACCTGAGGCTGTCGCAGACCCGGGCGGACAACGTGGTGCGCGGCCTCGTCGCGCGCGGCATCCCGGTCGAGCGTTTCCAGGTGCTGGCCAAGGGCGTCAGCGACTTGCCGGTCTCCACCGCCGCCGACGTGTCCGAACCGCGCAACCGTCGCGTCGAGATCACCTGGCGCTGATCCGCTCACCGCACGCATCAGTGCGGACGCGGTCGTCCCTGCTGATCGCCTGCGCCGCACTCGCTTTCGGAACAGGGGCGCAGGCGAGCGCGGTCGAGGATGCGGGGCGCGCCGAGCAGGCGCACGACTTCACCCTCGCGCGGCGGCTCTGGCTGCAGTCGGCGCGCGCCGGCAACGCGGAGGCAGCGTTCAGGCTAGGCCTGCTCGACGATCTCGGCGCGGGCGGCCCGGAGGACGCGGCCGCGGCCTATCACTGGTTCCGGCAGGCCGCCGCCGCCGGCGATGCGGCGGCCGAGTTCAACGTCGCGGTGATGGACGATAGCGGCCGCGGCACCGCGCACGACGCCGGCGGCGCCGCGGAATGGTACGCACGCGCCGCCGCACGAGGCAATCGGCGCGCGCAGTACAACCTCGCTCTGCTCTACAGCGATGGCGAAGGGGTGCCGCGCAATCCGGCGCTGGCGCGCGCCTGGTTTCGTCTCGCCGCCGCCAATGGGCTACCAGCGGCGGCGCAGAAGCTGGGGCGGAACAGTGCCGAAGACCCCCCCACCGCCGGCCGGCGGCAGAGCGACGCGCTGCGTCCTGCGGATGCGGTCGCGCCGGGCGCCGGTGCCGTGGTCATTCCTGACGTCGACCAGCGCGTCGAGATCGTCTGGTCGGCTCCGGCGGCGCCGCTGCCGGTGCGCTATTTCCTGCAGGTCGCGGCGCGCGACGGCACCCCGGACGAGGTCTATGCAGGCTACCTGGACGTCAGCGCGGCCTTGGTGCGGCTCGACCGAGCACATCGCGCCTACGTTTGGCGCGTTTACACCGTCTGCGCGCGCACCGCCACCTACACGGTGAGCCCCTGGACTGCGTTCGCCAGCGGCACGGACGATGCTCCCGCGCGCGCGGCGCGCTAGAGCGTGATCCGTGAGCCTACGCGATCGGATCATGCTCTAGATGCCAGGCGCGTGGGCAGCGCGAGCACGAGCGTGGTCAGTCGGCCTCCCGCGCCGCCATGCGCCGCTGCATCTCGAGCAGGGTCTCCTCGAGCAGCGCGTCGAGGCCCGCGCCGAGATCGGGTCCATCGACCGAAGCGTGCTCGACCGCCCGCTCGAAGCGGCTCGCGGCGAAGGCGAGGCGCCGCAGACCCAGCATGCCGGCACTGCCCGCCAGATTATGCGCCTGCCTGGCGAGGATCTCGGAGCGGGGCAAGCAGTTGCTCGCCGCGATCGTCGCGCCTTGCCCGACGGTGTCCATCCCGCGCACAGCAGTGCCGCGCTGCTCGCGCAACTCGCTCAGCAGCGTCGCACCGCGCGCGCTCAGCGTCCGCAGGTAGGTCAGGATCGCATCCGACGGCAGGACCGCCGCGACCTGCTCGAAAGCCGCTTCGTCGCAGAGCGGCAGGTGCGATCCGCATCCGGCCGCCTCCCGGGCGGGAGGTATCGCAAGCTGGCCGTCGGTTCCCGTCATGCTGCACTCCCAGGACATCATCCGTAAGCCTGTGCGGTCCTTCGCCCGCGACCGTCTCAGCAGGGTCGCGCCGATGGCGCGGCCAGATGGCGTTTGACGACCATGATGAGCGCGGGCAGGTCGGGGGACTTCGCGACCACCTCGTCGAACACGGGTGCGGTCTCGGCCTCCCGGCCGCTCAGGCGACTGGGTGCGGCGGTCATCGCGATCATCCGTGGACGATGCTCCTCGTCGAGCGGATCGAGGATCAGCTTCGCCGTGGCCAGGCCGTCCATGTCGGGAAGCAGGTAATCGATCATCACCAGATCGTAGTCGCGCGCGCGTGCCATCCGCACCGCCGCCACGCCGTCCGAGGCGATGCCGACTTCGTAGCCGAGCCGCTCCAGGGCGTGCTGCAGGACGAATTGCTGGATGTCGTCGTCCTCCACGACCAGGATGCGCGGCTTGCAGGGATCCGGCGGCTCGGTAGATTCCGTGTTCTGCTCTGGCAGCTCGGCCTTCCACGTCGTCGCGCGGTCGCGCGTGCTGAGTTCGCGCTGTATGCTGGAGATCAGGGCCGACAGGCTGGCCGGCTTGGCGATGACCCGGTCGAACGGCTGTCCGTGCTGCGCCTGCAGCGCCAGCAGCTGATCCGGCGCTCCGGTCAAGGCGATCAGCACGGGACGCGCCGCCGCCCCCCTGAGATCGCGAACCAGTCTCGCCGTGGCCAGGCCGTCTATGTCCGAGAGATGATAGTCGATCAGCAGCAGGTCATAGCCGCCGTGCCGCACCTTGCAGACGGCATCGAGGCCACTCGAGACCGCCTCGGTGCGGTAGCCGTGCCAGGTCAGGCTGGAACGCAGCACCTCCTGCTGAAGATCATCGTCCTCGACGACGAGGATGTGCGTCGAGTGCGGATCTTGATCATTCACGGCGTGGGCTCATCATCAGCGATATCCTTCCGGACACGAGATAACATGACCCTAGCAGTGGACAAAGCATTCGTGGTTACGGCTGGTCCGTCAGGATGACGATCCGGCGCAGCCGCGTCACGGGGCCGCATCCGCCAGCACGGCGCCTGACCAGGGCCCCGCTGCCAGCTCGCCGCGCTCGAGCCGGTTCCTCTCCGAGATCAGCTGCACGATGCTGCCGATCGGCATCGCGCGGCTGAACAGGAAGCCCTGCACCTGCGCGCAGCCGCTGCCGCGCAGCAGGTCGAGCTGCTCGAGGCTCTCCACGCCTTCGGCGACGGTCCCGATGCCGAGGCTTTCGGCCATCCCGGTGATCGCCTTGACGATCGCGTTTGCCTCCGCGCTGTCTCCCAGGTCGCGCACGAAGGAGCGGTCGATCTTGACCTTGTTGAACGAGAAGGACCGCAGGTAGGACAGCGAGGAATAGCCGGTGCCGAAATCGTCGAGTGCCACGCGGATCCCGCGCGCATGCAGCGCGTGCAGCGTAGACAGGACGGTCGTGCTGGCATCGAGGAAGATCGTCTCGGTGATCTCGAGCTCGAGCCGGCCCGGCGGCAGCCCGGTCTCGTGCAACGCCTCGTCGACGAGGTTCAGCAGGCGCGGATCTCGGAGCTGCGCCGGCGAGAGATTGACCGCGACGCGCACGCTGTCGGGAAGCAGCATCGCCTGCCGGCAGGCCTCGCGAAGCACCCAGGTGCCGATCGGCAGGATCAGTCCGGATTCTTCGGCGATCGGTATGAAATCGGACGGCGCCACCGCGCCACGCTGCGGATGCGTCCAGCGCAGCAGCGCTTCGACCACTTCCACCTCCGACGTGGCGAGGCTGATGATCGGCTGGAAATGTAGGGCGAACTCGTCATGTTCCAGGGCCTGCCGCAGGTCGGACTGCAGTCGGCGCCTGGCCTCGGCGAAGGCGTCCATCTCGCTGTCGAAGAAGCGCCACGTCCCGCGTCCCTCGGCCTTGGCCCGGTAGAGGGCGAGATCCGCGCCCTTCAGCAGCTCGGTGGGACTTTCGCTCCCTGCCGTCGGCATCATGATGCCGATGCTGACGCCGATCCCGGCCGTGCAGCCGTCGATGGTGTAGACCTCGCTGACCCTCTCGATGATGCGTCGCGCCAGCTCCGCGGCTTGGCCGACGTCGGCGGCAGGCTGCAGTATCGCGAACTCGTCGCCGCCCAGCCGGCCGACCACGTCGTGTTCACGCACGCAGTTGCGGATGCGCCGCGCCACGGCGCGCAGCAGCGCGTCGCCCGCCGCGTGACCGAGCGTGTCGTTGACCGACTTGAAGCCGTCGAGGTCGAGGCTCAGCAGCGCGAACGGCTTGCCGTCGTCGCAGACCTGCCGAAGCTTGTCCTGGAACATCACGCGGTTCGACAGGTCGGTGAGGCTGTCATAGCAGGCGAGATAGGCGATCCGGTCCTCGGAACGCCGCGCCGCCGACACGTCGGTGCCAACCCCGCGATAGCCGATGAACACGGACCGGCTGTCGTAGATCGGCTTGCCGGTCAGCGACCACCAGTGCTCGACGCCGTCGAGTTGCACCGGCAGGACGAGATCGCGGAACGGCAGGCGCTGCGTATGGCAATCGAGCAGCTGGTCCGCCGCGGCATGACCGCGAGCGGCGGCAGCGGCGCCGACGGTGAGCAGCGAGAGGTCCTGCAGCGCGTCCAGCGGCATGGCCGCCACCTGTGCCAGCCGCTCGGACAGGTGCGTGAACCGGCCGTCGAGACTCGTCTCCCAAAGCCAGTCGCTGGCGGTTTCCTCGAAGTCCTTCAGCAGCAGGCCGATCAGCTCGCGCTGTTCGAGCAGCTGCACCTCGTGTGCGACCAAACTCACGAAACGGGCATGCAGGTACTGGATGACGCAGATCGTCGCGCCGGTATAGACCAGCACTGTCGCCGCGTGCTGCAGGGAGGTCCCGTCGTGCACGATCAGGATCGCGATCAGCTCGCCGAAGCCGACGATCGCGGAGAATGCCACGGCGCCGGCGCGCAGCGGCGCGATCATGACGCCGGCCGAGATCAGTCCGGCCATCACGTAGACGATGAGCTGGCGCTCCTGCGCGGACGCGTCGGGCATCAGCACGATCGGCACGGTCCCCCACAGGGCGGCCATTGCCGCGGTCAGCGCGACGCGCATCCAGACGCTGCGCAGCGAGATCGCGGCGGGCCTGGGGGAGCCGAGCCAGAGCACGCTCTTGCAGATGGCCGCACCATGCGCCAGCAGCAGCCCGACGCCGAGGGCGACCAGGAACCCGCGCGGACCATGATGCCAGAACAGCGTGATCAAGGTCGCCGCCGCGCACAGCGAGCAGACGGCGAGGATCGGCGCGAGGCGGGCCAGCGTCTCGATCTTCTCGATGCGGACCCGGGTGGTGACCGTCGACGTCCGTGTCGAGATCATGCCGGGCAGGGAGATGGAAGCAACTGGGGACGACACGTTCGGTAGCCTTGCGTTCTGGCGCGATCGTCCGATCTTGCCAGCGAAAGCTTAGTCTCCGGTTAAGAGGGATGACGGCCGGGTGCAACGGGGCCGGCGGCGCGTCAGGCCGAGGTGCCATGATCCACGATCCGGTGCATCCGCGCCGAACCAGCCCCGGCGCCGCTGACGGCTGCTGACGTGGAGCGCGTCGCACGGTAGAGTGCCGGCATGGACAATGCCGGTCTGCTTCTGATCAACCTCGGAACGCCGGACGGGACCGACTATCGTTCCGTCCGGCGTTATCTTTCGGAGTTCCTGTCGGACCGCAGGGTCATCGAGGCCAACCCGCTGGTCTGGCGGCCGATCCTGCAGGGGCTGGTGCTCTCGTTGCGGCCGCAGAAGAGTGGTGCCGCCTACAGGCGGATCTGGAACCTCGACCTCGATGAGTCGCCGCTGCGCACCCACACCCGGGCGCAGTCGCAAAAGCTCGCGGCACGGTTCACCGGGGACGCGGTCAAGATCATCTGGGCGATGCGCTACGGCACCCCCTCGGTGAGCTCGGCGATCGACTCGCTGACCGCGCAGGGCTGCTCCAGGATCGTCATCATGCCGCTGTACCCGCAGTACAGCGGCACCACCACGGCGACGGCGAACGACCAGGCGTTCCGCGCGCTGATGCGGCTGCGCCGGCAGCCCGCGGTCCGCACGGTGCCCTCGTTTCCGGACCATCCCCTCTATATCGCCGCTCTCACCGCCTCCGTGCGCCGCACGCTGGGGGCGCTCGACTGGAAGCCGGACATGCTGGTGGGGTCGTTCCACGGCCTGCCGCGCAGCTACGTCAGGGCCGGTGATCCCTACCAGCAGGAATGCGAGCGCACCATGCAGGCGCTGCGCGCGGCCCTCGGGCTGGACGCGGAACTCTCGCTGCTGACCTATCAGTCGCGGTTCGGGCTGGCAAAGTGGATCGAGCCGTACACGGCGCCCACGGTGGTGGCGCTGGCCAGGGCCGGCGTGCGACGGATCGCGCTGGTGATGCCGGCCTTCCTGGCCGATTGCATCGAGACGCTCGACGAGATCGGCAATGAGCTGCGCGACGAGTTCATGCATGCCGGCGGCGAGGCATTCTGCGCCATACCCTGCCTGAACGACGACGACGCGGCGATCGACCTGCTGGAGGCGCTGGCGCGTGCCGAACTTGCCGGCTGGACCGATCACGCCGTGGCCGCCTGAACCGTTTCCTTTATCTCATCCGTCAGGTTCTTTATGCTCCAGATCGACAGCCTCACCTTCAACGCCTGGGGACGCCGCTTCTTCGACCGCGCCAGCGTGACCCTGCCGACCGGCGCCAAGGTTGGGCTGGTCGGGCGCAACGGGGTCGGCAAGTCCACCCTGTTCAAGCTGATCACCGGGGAGCTGCACGCCGACTCCGGCGAGATCGCGCTGCCGCGGAGGGGAGGTGCGATGGCGCGTCTGGCGGTGGTGGCGCAGGAGCATCCGGCGACCCCGGTCAGCCTGCTGGACACCATCCTGGCCGCCGATGCGGAGCGGCACGCCCTGCTGGGCGAGCTGGAGGCGGCGGCGCCGGAGCGCATGGCCGACATCTGGTCGCGCCTGATCGAGATCGACGCCGACACGGCACCGGCGCGCGCGGCAGAGATCCTGCACGGCCTCGGCTTCGCCACCGAGGACCTGGCGCGACCGATGGCGGAGTTCTCCGGCGGCTGGCGCATGCGGGTGGCGCTGGCGGCAGCGCTGTTCGCGCAGCCCGACCTGCTGCTGCTCGACGAGCCGACCAACTATCTCGACCTGGAGGGCGCGCTGTGGCTGGAGGCACGCCTGGCGCGCTACCCCCACTCGGTGCTGATCATCAGCCACGACCGCGAGCTGCTGAACTCGGTGGACTCCATCCTGCACCTCAGCGAGCGCAAGCTCGAGCTCTACGCCGGCGGCTACGACGACTTCGAGCGCCGGCGCGGCGAGAGGCAGCGTCTGCTGTCGGCGAGCCGGATCAAGCAGGAGGCGGAGCGGGCGCACCTGCAATCCTTCGTCGACCGCTTCCGCGCCAAGGCGTCCAAGGCGGCGCAGGCGCAGTCCAGGATGAAGCGGCTGGAGAAGATGCAGCCGGTCGAGGTCGGCATCGAGGAGCGGGTGGCGCCGTTCCACCTCCCTTCGCCGAAGCGGCCGCTGGCGCCGCCGCTGATGCGACTGGAGGATGTCGAGGTGGGCTACGGCCACGCGGCGCCGGTGCTGCGTGGACTCGATCTCAGGCTCGACGTCGATGACCGGATCGGCCTGCTCGGGGTGAACGGCGCGGGCAAGTCGACCTTCGCCAAGATGGCCGCGGGCGTGCTGGCGGTGCGGTCGGGGCGGATGCAGCGCGAGGGACGGATCTCGGTCGGCTGGTTCCACCAGCATCAGATCGAGGCGCTGGATCCGGACGACACCGCGCTCGACATCATCCGGCGCGAGCGGCCGCAGGACTCCGAGCAGTCGCACCGCTCGCGGTTGGCGGGCTGGGGCATCGGCTTCGACAAGCAGGGCACCACCGCCCAGGCGCTCTCCGGCGGCGAGCGGGCGCGGCTGCTGCTGAACCTGGTGGCGATGGCGGCACCCCACCTGCTGATCCTGGACGAGCCGACCAACCATCTCGATATCGACAGCCGACGCGCGCTGCTGGACGCGCTCAACGCGTATGAAGGAGCGGTGATCCTGATCACCCATGACCGCTCGCTGATGGAGCTGGTCGCCGACCGGTTGTGGCTCGCCGCAGACGGCACCGTGCGCCCGTTCGACGGCGACATGGACGATTACGCCCGCTTCGTGCTTGATCGGGCCGGCGTCGGACAGCCGGCACAGCTGCGCGAGAAGCGCGGCCGGAAGCGGGCCAGAGGATAACCCCGTTCCGTCGAGCTCCCGACGAGGGTCGTTTCGCCACCTGCACTTGCTGACGAGAAGGACAAGGCCGCTTCATGAGCATGACCAACACGACTAGCCCGACCGGATCGAGCGCGGACGCGGCTTCCGTCATGAAGGCGCGCTACCGGCACCACCTGGTGCTCGACGACGTCGTCAGCCTCGACGCGGCGACGGCGCGGACACGCTTCGAGGCGATCGCGCGCTCCGTGCGCGACGTGCTGGCGGAGCGCTGGCTGCGCACCCAGGAGACCCACGCGAGGCAGAACCCGAAGCGGATCTATTACCTCTCGATGGAATTCCTGATCGGCCGGTCGCTGGCCAATAACGTGATGAACCTGCTGCTCGATCCGGTGCTGGCCGACGTCGCAGCGGAAAACGGCCTGGACTGGCTCGGCGTGCTGGAGAACGAGCCCGACGCCGGGCTCGGCAATGGCGGCCTCGGACGCCTCGCCGCCTGCTTCCTCGACTCCATGGCGACGATGCAGCTGCCGGGCATCGGCTACGGGCTGCGCTACGAGTACGGGATCTTCCGTCAGCTGATCAACAATGGCTGGCAGCGCGAGACGCCCGACAACTGGCTGGGCTCGCCCGATCCGTGGGAGGTGATGCGCCCGCTCGATCAGGTCGAGGTGACGCTGAACTGCTCGTTCGAGGCGCAGGGCCGCACCCTGCGCGCGATCCCCGGGCGCGCCTCGCGCCTGATCGGGATGCCGTACGACCGGCCGATCGTCGGCTTCGGCGGCAAGACCGTGAACACGCTGCGGCTCTGGGCCGCACGCGCGCCGGCCTCGTTCGACTTCCAGGAGTTCAGCAGCGGCGACTTCGTCGGCGCGGTTGCCGACACGCTGGCCGCGGATTCGCTGACGCGCGTGCTGTACCCGGACGATTCCACCACCTCCGGCCAGGCGCTGCGCTTCGCCCAGGAGTTCTTCCTGGTGGCGTGCTCGCTCGCCGACCTGGTGCGCCGGTTTCGCAGCGCGGGCGGCCAATGGCAGGCGCTGTCGAGCAAGGCTGCCGTGCAGATGAACGACACCCATCCGAGCATGGCGGTGCCCGAGCTGATGCGCATCCTGCTCGACGAGGGCAAGCTCGACTGGGACCAGGCGTGGCGCGTCACCTGCGAGACGCTGGCCTACACCAACCACACGCTGCTGCCCGAGGCGCTGGAGAAGTGGCCGCTGCAATGGTTCGAGGTGATGCTGCCGCGCCAGGCCGAGATCATCCTGGAGATCAACCAGCGGCTGATGGATACGGTGCGCCGGCGCTTTCCCGGCAACAACGAGCGGCTCGCGCGCATCTCGCTGATCGAGGAGGGCGAGAAGCCGAAGATACGCATGGCCAACCTGGCGATCGTCGGCTCGCACAGCACCAACGGCGTCGCGGCGATCCATTCCGGGCTGCTGCGCACGAACACGGTGAAGGATCTGGCCGAGCTGTATCCGGAGCGGTTCAACAACAAGACCAACGGCGTGACGCCGCGGCGCTGGCTGTTGCTCGCCAATCCGCCGCTCGCCGCCACCATCACCTCGGCCATCGGCGATGGCTGGATCACCGACCTGACCCAGCTCGAGCGGCTGCGTCCGCTGGCCGGCGACAGCGCGCTGCGGGCCGACTTCCGTACCGCCAAGCAGGTGGCGAAGCAGCGCTTCGCGGCCTGGCTGAAGGCCGGTGCCGGGGTCGAGGTGGATCCGGACACGATCTTCGACTGCCAGGTCAAGCGCATCCACGAATACAAGCGCCAGTTCCTCAACGCGCTGCGGATCCTGGTGCTGTACAACCGCCTGCGCGAGAACCCTGGGCTGGAGATGGCGCCGCGCACCTTCTTCTTCTCCGGCAAGGCGGCGCCGTCCTACACGCTGGCCAAGGTGATCATCAAGTTCATCAGCAACCTCGCCGGCACCATCGACGGGGACCCGCTGGTGCGTGGACGGCTGAAGGTGGTCTTCCTGCCGGATTATTCGGTCACCCTGGCGGAGCGTCTGATCCCGGCGGCGGACGTTTCGAACCAGATCTCCACCGCCGGCTTCGAGGCCAGCGGCACCAGCAACATGAAGTTCATGCTGAACGGCGCGCTCACCATCGGCACCCGCGACGGCGCCACCATCGAGATGGCGGAGGAGGCCGGCGAGGAGAACTTCTTCCTGTTCGGCCTGACCGCGGCACAGGTCGCGGACAACCGCGGCTGGTACAACCCGCAATGGCACTACGACCACGATCCCGAGACGCGCGCGGCGCTGAACTCGATCTTCTCGGGTCACTTCTCCAAGTACGAGCCGGGCATCTTCGATCCGCTGCGCACCATGCTGCTCGGCGGCGACCGCTTCATGCACCTCGCCGACCTGTCATCCTACCTGGCCGCGGACCGGGCGATGCTGGCCCTCTACGGCGATCAGCCGGAATGGTCGCGCCGGACCGTGCTGAACGTCGCGGGCAGCGGCAAATTCTCCAGCGACCGGGCGATCGCGCAGTACGCCACCGAGATCTGGAACGCCGTGCCGTGCCCGGTCGAATGAGGCGGCGCGCCGCCGTCCGCCTCACCCATCCCGAACAGGAGACCCGTCATGTCCGAGACCGCTGAAACTCCCCTGGCCCTGATCGTCGGTGCGTCGCGCGGGCTGGGGTTGGGACTCGCGCGCGAATATCTGAGCCGCGGCTGGCACGTGGTGGCGACCGTGCGCGGCGGCGGCACCGGACTGCACGACCTCGTCGGCACGGCGTCCGGCCGTCTCGAGATCGAGCGGCTCGACATCACCGAGCCGGAGCAGATCCACGCGCTGCGCGCACGGCTGTCCGGACGTGCCTTCGATCTGCTGTTCGTCAATGCGGGCGTCGCCCATGACCCGTCGCAGACCATCGGCGAAGTCTCGACCGACGAGTTCATGCGTCTGATGCTCACCAACACGCTCGGGCCAATGCGCGTGGTGGAGGCATTCGAGGACCTGGTGCCGGCGAGCGGCATGATCGTAGCGATGTCGTCCGGCCTCGGCAGCGTCGCCCGCAACGAGAGCGGCGGCTGGGAGGTGTATCGCGGCAGCAAGGCCGCGCTCAACACGCTGATGCGGAGCTTCGCCGTCCGGCGCGGCAATGGCCGGAGCTGCGTGATCATGGCTCCCGGCTGGGTGCGCACCGACATGGGCGGCCCGGAGGCGATGCTCGACGTCGAGACCAGCGTGAAAGGGATGGCGGACACCCTGGCCGCACAGGCCGGTCATCCTGGCGCCCGCTACCTCGACTACCGGGGCGAGACGGTTCCCTGGTAGGCGAAGCCTAGAGCAGGGCCACCAGGGCCACGCCCAGGATCATCAACCCCGCACCGGCGATGCGACCCAGGGACGCCGCGTGTTGCGGGAAGTCGAGCCAGCCGTAATGGTCGATCAGCACGGAGGCGACCACCGCCGCCGTGACCGACAGCCCGATGAACGAGCTGGCGCCGATCTTCTGCGCCGCGATCGGCTGCGACAGCAGGAACACCGAGCCGGCGACGCCGCCGAACCACGCCCACCATGGCACCTGGCCGGCCTTGCCGCCGAGGCCGAACTGCCCGAGCAGCAGGGCGCCGATCGCGGTGACGATCATGGTGCCGCAGACGCTCAGCAGCGCGACCATGAATGGCCGCCCGAGCGCCTTGTTCATCTCCGACGTGCAGGCGGTTTGCAGCGGGTTCATCAGGCCGGCCAGCGCGGCCAGCGGGTAGAGCAGGAACTGCATGGTCTAGAGCCTCCAAAGAGCCGGGTGCTACCCGGACCCGCTGGAGGCGAAGCCTTGAGAATCCGTTTAGTTCTTATCGGATTGCAAAGGCTGTGCCTTTGGCGGGTCCAGGGCACCGCCCTGGCCTTCAGGCGGCCTCGGCCATGCCCCGCAGCACGTACTGCAGGATGCCGCCGTGGCGGTAGTACTCGACCTCGTCGAGCGTATCGACGCGGCAGATCAGCGGCACCGTCTGCGTGCTGCCGTCGGCGCGGGTGACCACCATGTTCAGGATCATGCGCGGGGCGAGCGCGTCGAGCCCCTCGATGTCGATGGTCTCGTCGCCCTTCAGCCCGAGCGTCTCGCGGTTGGTGCCGGTGGGGAACAGCAGCGGCAGCACGCCCATGCCCACCAGGTTGGAGCGGTGGATGCGCTCGAAGCTTTCGGCCACCACCGCGCGGATGCCGAGCAGCAGCGTTCCCTTGGCAGCCCAGTCGCGCGACGAGCCCATGCCGTACTCCTTGCCGCCGAACACGATCAGCGGCACGCCCTCCTGCTTGTAGCGCATCGCCACGTCGTAGATGGCACCCTGCTCGCCCGATGGATAATGCTTGGAGACGCCGCCCTCGACGCCCGGCACCATCTCGTTCTTGATGCGTATGTTGGCGAACGTGCCGCGCATCATCACCTCGTGGTTGCCGCGCCGCGAGCCGTAGGAGTTGAAATCCTTCTGCTGCACCTGGTGCGCGCCGAGGTACTCGCCGGCGGGCGCGTTCTTCTTGATCGAGCCGGCGGGCGAGATGTGGTCGGTGGTGATGTTGTCGCCCAGCAGCGCCAGCACGCGGGCACCCAGGATGTCGCCCTTGGACACCGGCTGCTGGGTGATGCCCTCGAAGTAGGGCGGGTTCTGCACGTAGGTGGAGCCGTCGTCCCAGCTGTAGGTCTCCGAGCCGGTGGCAACCTGCAGCGCCTGCCACTCCTTGGTGCCGCCGGAGACCTGGCCGTAGCGCTCGATGAACTGCTCACGCGAGATCGAGCTGGTCATCAGCTCGGCGATCTCCTTGTTGGTCGGCCAGACGTCCTTCAGGTAGACCGGGCTCCCGTCGGCGCCGGTGCCGAGCGGGACGGTGGTGATGTCCTCGCGCATGGTGCCGAGAAGCGCGTAGGCCACCACCAGCGGCGGGCTCGCCAGGTAGTTGGCGCGCACGTTGGGGCTGATCCGGCCCTCGAAGTTGCGGTTGCCCGACAGCACCGAGACCGCGACCAGCTTATGGTCCTCGATCGCCTCGACGATCGCTTCCTCGATCGGCCCGGAATTGCCGATGCAGGTGGTGCAGCCATACCCCACGGTGTTGAAGCCGAGCGCGTCGAGCTCGGCGCTGAGCCCGGCGCGATCGAGATACTCGGTCACCACCTGCGAGCCGGGCGCCAGCGAGGTCTTGACCCAGGGCTTCGGGATCAGGCCGAGGGCACGCGCCTTCCTCGCCACCAGGCCAGCCGCGATCATCACCGCCGGGTTGGAGGTGTTGGTGCAGGACGTGATCGCCGCGATCACCACGTCGCCATGGCCGATCGAGTAGTTGCTGCCGTGCACGGCGATCTTGCGCTCGACGTCGTTGGCCGGCACGCCGAGGCCGCGTGTCAGCTCGAGGTTGAACGCCTCCGCCGCCTGCCGCAGCGCCACCCGGTCCTGCGGCCGCTTGGGGCCGGCGAGCGACGGCTCGACACAGCCGAGATCGAGCTCCAGCGTGTCGGTGAATACCGGCTCGGGCGAGCTCGCATCGCGGAACATGCCCTGCGCCCTGAGATAGGCTTCCACCAGCCTGATGCGGTGCGGGTCGCGACCGGTCTGGGTCAGGTATTCGAGGGTGAGCGCGTCGACCGGGAAGAAGCCGCAGGTGGCGCCGTATTCCGGCGCCATGTTGCCGATGGTGGCGCGGTCGGCGACCGGCAGGTGATCCAGCGCGTCGCCGTAGAACTCGACGAACTTGCCGACCACGCCGCGGCGACGCAGCATCTGGGTAACGGTGAGCACGAGGTCGGTGGCGGTGGCGCCCTCCGGCATCTTTCCGGTCAGCTTGAAGCCGACCACGTCGGGAATGAGCATGGCGATCGGCTGGCCGAGCATGGCGGCCTCGGCCTCGATGCCGCCGACGCCCCAGCCCAGCACGCCCATGCCGTTCACCATCGTGGTGTGGCTGTCGGTGCCGTACAGCGTGTCGGGATAGGCGAAGGTCTCCTCGCCGATGGTCGCGGTCCACACCGCCTGGGCGATGTACTCCAGGTTGACTTGGTGGCAGATGCCGGCACCGGGCGGCACCACGGAGAAGTTCTCGAACGCCTCCTGACCCCAGCGCAGGAAGGCGTAGCGCTCGCCGTTGCGCTCGAACTCGACCTCGACGTTGCGCTGCAGGCTGTCCGCGGCACCCGAATGATCCACCATCACCGAGTGGTCGATCACCAGGTCGACCGGCACCAGCGGATTGACCTTCTGCGGATCGCCCTTCAGCCGGGTGATGCCGTCGCGCATGGCGGCCAGGTCGACCACCGCCGGAACGCCGGTGAAGTCCTGCATCAGGATGCGGGACGGCTTGAACGGCACCTCCCTGCTGCTCTGCCCCTGCGGCAGCCAGCCGGCGATCGAACGCGCGTCGTTCACGCTGTACGAGCGGCCGTCCTCGAAGCGCAGCACGTTCTCCAGCAGCACCTTGAGGCTGACCGGAAGGCGGCTCACGTCGCCGATGCTTGCCTCGGCGCGCGGGATGGAGAAATAGTGATAGGTCCTGCCCTCCACCTCGAGCGTCTCGCGCGTGTGCAGGCTGTCGTGGCCAACCGACTTCATTGTCTTCCCCTTCGAGAGTATCGCAAAATGCTTCGGATCGGCCTGCCGGAGCGTCATCCGATGTCGGCTTGATCACCGGACCGCGCTAGAACATACCCCTCCAGGTGTCCGAAACAAGCAGCCCTCCCGACTCCTCTCGGCCTCGGGCACCCATGCTGCGCGCCGAGGGGCTGGTGGTGTTCCGCGGCGAGCGACTGGTGCTGGACGGCGTCGACCTGCACTGCGGCGCCGGTGAGGCCATCCTGCTCACCGGGCCCAACGGCGCGGGGAAGTCCACCCTGCTGCGCACCCTCGCCGGCCTGCGCCCTCCGGACGCCGGCAGCCTGCTCTGGAACGACGTGCCGGTCGCCGAGGATGGCCTCGCCCACGCGCGACGCATCGCCTATCTCGGGCACCAGGACGCGCTCAAGCCGGGCCTGACGCTGGGCGAGAATCTCCGCCTCGCCTGCATCACCGGCGGCGGCGGGCTGGACGAGGCGTTGCGGGCGGTGGCGCTGTCCGAGCTGCGCGACCTGCCGGCACGGCTGCTCTCGGCGGGCCAGAAGCGACGCGCGGCACTGGCCCGGGTGCTGCTGCTGCGCGCGACGCTCTGGCTGCTCGACGAACCGAGCCTCGGTCTGGACCACGGCGCGATCGCGCTGCTCGGCGCGCTGCTCGCGCGCCACCGCGCGGCGGGGGGCCTGGTGATCGCCACCACCCACGTGCCGCTGCCGCTGCCCGACGCCGCGGATCTGGCGCTCGACGCATGAGTGCCGCCTCGGGTGGTGCGGCCGGCACCTTCTGTGCCCTGGTGGCGCGCGACCTGCGCCTGGCACTGCGGCACGGTGCCGACACGCTCGGCGCGCTGCTGTTCTTCCTGCTCGCGGGAAGCTTGTTCCCGCTTGCGCTGGGCCCGTCGCCGGAGCTGCTGCGACGCATGGCGCCGGGGATCGTCTGGGTGTGCGCGCTGCTGGCCGCCCTGCTGCCGCTCGACCGGCTGTTCGGCGCCGAGCTCGAGGATGGAGCGCTCGACCAGCTCATGCTCTGCGGCCTGCCAGCCGCGGCGCTGGCGTCGGCGAAGATGGCGGCGCACTGGCTGACCACCGGCCTGCCGCTGCTGCTGGCGGCGGGGCCGCTGGCGATCATGCTGGGCATGCGCGCCACTACCCTGCCGGTGCTGCTCGCGGGACTGGCGCTGGGCACGCTGGTGCTGTCGCTGATCGGCGGCATGGCGGCGGCGATCGTGCTCGGCGCGCGACGCGGCGGGGTGCTGCTGCCGCTGCTGGTGCTGCCGCTGGCGACGCCCGCGCTGATCTTCGGCGCGAGTGCCGTCGATGCGGTGCAATCCGGATCGCCGTTCACGCCGCACCTGCTGCTGCTCGCCGCCTTCCTGGCCGGGGCGCTGCCGCTCTGCCCCCTCGCCGCCGGCGCCGGCCTGCGCGCCGCGGTGGAGTAGAACCCGACGCCGGCTGTTGCTATCTCTATGGGCGCCACACCGCAGGGAGCCTGCCGATGCTGATCGAGACGATCCTGGAGCAGAAGGGTCGGGCCTGTGCCACGGTGCGTCCCGACGCCACGGTCGCCGCCGCCGTGTCGCTGCTCGCGGAACGCCGGATCGGCGCGGTCGTGGTCGAGGATCTCAAGGGCCGTATCGTCGGCATCTTCTCCGAGCGCGACCTGGTGCAGCTGCTGGCCGCGCGCGGCCCCGAGGCCCTGCTGGTCAAGGTCAGGGAGGTGATGACCAGCCCGGTGATCACCTGCAAGCCGGAGGACCGGATCGACGCGGTGATGGCGATCATGGACAACCGCAAGCTGCGACACATGCCGGTGGTGGTCGGCGGCAACCTCGCCGGCATGATCAGCCTGCGCGACATCGCGCGGCACCGGCTGTCGGAGAAGGAGACGGAGGCGGCGGTGCTGCTGGACCTGTCGCGGTTCCACGGCTGAGCCGCGCCGGCGGGCTAGATATAGTGCTCGGCCAGCGGCGCGAAACCGTTGAAGCGGGTCGAGCAGTATGTCGACACGTAGGCCCCGGTGGAGAGCAGCTCCACCCGCTCGCCGCAGGCGAGGTCGAGCGGCAACCGGTAGTTGCTGCGCTCGTAGAGGATGTCGGCACCGTCGCAGGTGGGTCCCGCGATGGCCACCGGACCGGTGCGACCGCCATCGTGGGGCGTGCGGAAGCAGTACCTGATCGCCTCGCCCTCGGTCTCGGCCAGGCCGCCGAACCGGCCGATATCGAGGTAGACCCAGCGTATGTCGTCCTCGCCGCCGTCCACGGCGCGGCGGCTGACCAGCACCACCTCGGAGGAGACCACGCCGGCATCGCCGACGATGAAGCGCCCCGGCTCGATCACCATCTCGGGCAGCGCGTTGCCGAACGCCCCGGTCATCGCGCGCGAGATCGCCAGCGCGAACTGGTCGATCTCCGGCACGTCCTCGCGGTAGCGGGTCGGGAACCCGCCGCCCAGGTTGACCATGCGGATATCCAGCCCGCTGCGGGCCAGGTCGGTGAACAGCAGGCCGACCCGGCCGATCGCGGCCGCGTACGCCTCGGTGCTGGTCTGCTGGCTGCCGACATGGAACGACAGGCCATACGGATCGAGGCCGAGATCCTGCGCGCGCAGCATCAGCGCGCGGGCGTGGCCGATGCTGGTGCCGAACTTGCGCGACAGCGGCCAGTCCGCCCCCTCGTTCTCGACCAGGATGCGGCAATAGACGCGGCTGCCCGGCGCGTGACGCGCGAGCTTGTCCAGTTCCTCGTCGCTGTCGAAGGCGAACATCGATACCCCGGCCTCGTAGGCGCGGCTGATCGCCGAGACCTTCTTGATGGTGTTGCCGAACGAGATCCGCGAGGCTGGCGCCCGCGCCTGCAGGCACAGGCTGATCTCCTCCCACGAGGCGGCGTCGAACGACGAGCCGAGCGCCGCCAGACGCTGCAGCACCGGGGCGGCGGGGTTGGCCTTCACCGCATAGTAGATGCGCGCGAGCGGAAGGGCCGCGCGCAGCGCGCGGTAGCGCTCCTCCACGCGATCGACATCCACCACCAGGCACGGCGTGCTCGGTGCGTGGTCAGCCAGAAAGCGGGCGATCTTCGGGGTCATCGCGCCCTAGTTCCCATCTGTTCGATCCATCGAAACGAGGCGATGGACGAGTTGCGAAACGGTCGAACGGACCAGCGACCAAGACTGGATCCCCGTCAGGGGACCCGATTGCCAGAACGCTTGACGTCGTTGCGTAACCTCAGGGGGCCAGTGGCACGTGCGTTGCTGCGTGGGCGCTGATATGAGGCCGCAGTGCCCGCGATGCAACCGAAATCGGATCCCTCGACTTCAAGCCCGGTCACAGCCCGCCGGGACACGACATGAGGGGGTCCAGGATGGAGAAACCAGGTGATCCGTAGCAGGGCGTCCATCGCGCGACGCAACGAGTCCGGCGGCGATGCGCGACGCGACGCGACGCAGGATGCGCGGATCGGCCGTCACGCCCACGTGCCGACCCAGATCCCCTGGAGCGGCTGGAAGCAGGTGCTGCGGCGCACGCTGACCGAAATGATCTCGGACCGGATCGGGCTGGCCGCGGCCGGCTGCGCCTTCTACGCCACCCTGGCGCTGTTTCCCGCCATCAGCATGCTGGTCTCGGTCTACGGCCTGGCCTTCGACCCGCAGACGGTCGAGCCGCAGATGAAGGTGCTGAAGCATCTGCTGCCGGGGCCGGCCTACACGCTGATCGCCGACCGCATCCACATCCTGGTCAGCAAGGACCACGGGACGCTGACCATCAGCCTGATCGTCAGCGTGCTGGTGACGATGTGGTCGTCCTCGGCCGGCACCAAGTCGATGCTGGCCGCGCTCAACATTGCCTACGACGAGAAGGAGGCGCGCTCCTTCCTCCGCTTCCAGGCCACCGCGCTCGGCATGACCCTGGGCGGCATCCTGGGTGCGGCGCTGACGCTGGCGCTGCTGGTGTTCCTGCCGGCGGCGCTGGATTTCGTGCCGGAGCATTTCGGCATGCAGCTGATCGAGCAGCAGACCCAGCTGCTGATCCGGCTCGGCAGCCCGGTGCTGATGGTGCTGTTCGTCGCTGCCGCCTTCTCTCTGCTCTACCGGTTCGGGCCGTCCCGACAGGAGGCGCGCTGGCACTGGGTGACGCCGGGCGCGATCGTCTCGACGGCGCTGTGGCTGCTGGCCTCGGCCGGCTTCTCGTACTATGTCGGCCACGTCGCCAGCTACGACGCCACCTACGGGCCGCTGGGCGCGGTGATCGGCATCATGATGTGGTTCTTCGTGACCGCCTACGTCGTGCTGCTGGGTGCGGAGCTCAATGCCGAGCTGGAACTGCAGACCGCCCAGGACAGCACCACCGGCGAGACCAAGCCGCTCGGCAGCCGCGGCGCCTTCGTCGCCGACCATATCGCCGAGGAGTGAAGCGGCCGTCTGATCTGGCAGGCTGTTGATAAGGAGAGCCAAGGGCTCTGCCCTTGACCCGCTGGGGCCGCAGGCTCCAGACCCCGACCTCTGAAAAGGCTCGCCTTGCTAGCGGTCGCTGGCGTCCGCCCGGCTCGCGGCGATCGCCTGATCGCTGCTGTCGGCATCGGCCGCCTGCGCCACCTCGACATCCTCGCGCGGCGACAGGACGCGCTTGACGGTGACGATGTTCAGCCCGTCGCGCACCATGCCGATCCGCGCCGCGGCGGCGCCGGAGAGGTCGATGATCCGGTCCGGTCCGGCATACGGCCCACGATCATTGACGGTCACCACCACCGAGCGGCCGGTCTCCTGCGAGGTCACCAGCACGCGGGCGCCGAGCGGCAGGGTGCGATGGGCGCAGGTCAGACGCATCGGGTCGAAGCGCATGCCGCTCGAGGTGCGCCTGCCGGCGAACTCGCGGCCGTACCAGCTGGCCACGCCGCTCTGCACGAAGACGTGGCGGGCGGCGACGAGAGCTTGGCGCGCCTGGCGCGCCAGCGCGTCGTGCACCGATGCGGTCCAAGCCGTCACCGGGAACGCGGCAGGCGGCGGGCCGGCAGATGCGGCCTTCGCACCGGGGCCGGCCGAGCCGAGTGCCGCGGCGACAGCCAGGATGCTGGCGAACCGCCAGGATCGTGAGGACGCGCCGGGTGCGGTGGGCGCGCCGGCCGGGGTGATCCACGACGTATCGATCAGCCTTACTCCGCCTGTCAGCCAGTATTAGAGGATGATCTTGAGGGCGAGATCAAGCTCGAACGACGAAAACCCGGCGCAGGCGACAACATCGGCACGCTTCGGCACGGGTTCCGGCCGAAATCGATCGCTGCTGCGGCGAAATTATTTTGTCCTCCCTTAGGCATTATTTCCGGCTGGCGAGCCTGCGCGCCGGCGTCATCGGCTCGCCGACCTCCGGCAGCGACCTGCCGGCATCAGCCGGCGGCGACGCGACCGGTCCGGCCATCACCGGCCGGCGCGCCCGCTTGGAGAGTGCTCGTCGTCATGCTAACGCCCGCTTCATGGAGCCGCCGCTGATCTCCGTGCTGAACGGACCGAACCTGAACATGCTCGGGCTGCGACAGCCGAGCATCTACGGCCGCGCGACCCTTGACGACGTCGAACAGGTATGCATCCAGGCCGCCGAGCGGCTCGATGTGGCGATCGATTTTCGCCAGACCAACGGCGAGGGTGAGTTGATCTCGTGGGTGCAGGAATGCCGGGGCCGGGCGCGTGGAATCGTCATCAATCCGGGTGGCTACAGCCATACCTCGATCGCGCTGCTGGACGCCCTGCTGGCGGTGGAGCTCCCGACGATCGAGGTGCACCTGTCGAACATACACCGGCGGGAGGAATTCCGCCGGCACTCCTACGTCTCGCAGGCAGCGCTGGGCGTGATCTGCGGGCTTGGGGTGCGTGGCTACGCCCTGGCCCTGACGGCGATGGCGGACACGCTCATGGACGAGGACGACCGATGAGCCGCCTGCTCGTGGATGCCGACGTGATACGGGCGCTGGCCGACATCCTGACCGAGACCGGCCTGACCGAGATCGAGATCGCCGAGAGGGACAGCCGCATCCGGGTGGTGCGCGCGACCCCGGTGGTGCAGGCGATGGCGCCGACGATGGTCGCCTCGCCGGTCTCCGTCGTCTCCAGCGCGGAGGCGGTCGCCGCCGCGCACGCCGCGGACCATGCCAAGCATCCGGGGGCGGTCAAGAGCCCGATGGTCGGCATCGCCTACCTGTCGCCGGAACCTGGTGCTGCCGTGTTCGTCACCGAGGGCCAGCAGGTCGCTGCCGGTCAGACCCTGATGCTGATCGAGGCGATGAAGACCTTCAACCAGATCAAGGCGCCGCGGGCGGGCACCCTCACCCGCCTGCTGGTCACCTCCGGCGCGCCGGTCGAGTTCGGCGAACTGCTCGCGATCATCGACTGACGGCCGACATCCCGTTCGAAGCCTGGCGACTGAACTGAAACCGGTCATGTTCGAGAAAATCCTCATCGCCAACCGCGGCGAGATCGCGCTGCGCATCCTGCGCGCCTGCCGCGAGATCGGCATACGCACGGTCGCCGTGCATTCCACCGCGGACGCGGACTCCATGCATGTCCGGCTCGCCGACGAGAGCGTCTGCATCGGGCCGCCGGCCTCGCGCGACAGCTACCTCAACGTCGCGGCGATCCTGACCGCGGCGACCATCACCGGCGCGGACGCGATCCATCCCGGCTACGGCTTCCTGTCGGAGAATGCCGACTTCGCCGAGACGGTGGAGGCGCACGACCTCACCTTTATCGGCCCGTCGCCCGAGCATATCCGCATGATGGGCGACAAGATCACCGCCAAGGCAGCGATGCGGGCGCTCGGCGTGCCGCTGGTGGCGGGATCGGAGGGAGGCGTGGCCGATCTCGATGGCGCGCGCGAGATCGCGGCGATCGTCGGCTACCCGGTGCTGATCAAGGCGGCTGCCGGCGGCGGCGGACGCGGCATGAAGGTCGCCGCCAGCGAGGCGGAGCTGGAGGAGGCCTGGCGGGTCGCCCGCACCGAGGCACGCGCCGCCTTCGGCAACGACGAGGTCTACCTGGAGAAATACCTGGACCGGCCGCGCCACATCGAGCTGCAGATCCTGGCCGACAGCCACGGCGCGGTGGTGCATCTCGGCGAGCGCGACTGCTCGCTGCAGCGCCGGCACCAGAAGCTGCTGGAGGAGGCCGGATCCCCCGCACTCGATGCCGCGGCGCGCGATGCCATCGGCGCGGTGGCGACGGCAGCGCTGCGGCAGCTCGGCTACCGCAACGCCGGCACGCTGGAGTTCCTCTACCAGGACGGCCAGTTCGCCTTCATCGAGATGAACACGCGGCTGCAGGTCGAGCATCCGGTCACCGAGATGGTCTGCAACATCGACTTGGTGCGCGAGCAGATCCGCATCGCCGCCGGCGCCCCGCTCGGCTACACGCAGTCCGACATCCGCTTCTCCGGCCACGCGATCGAGTGCCGCATCAACGCCGAGGACCCGGAGAGCTTCATGCCGACGCCGGGACGGGTGGAGATGTTCCACCCGCCCGGGGGCCTGGGCGTGCGCATCGACAGCGCGCTCTATGCCGGCTACGTGGTGCCCCCGTATTACGACAGCATGGTCGCCAAGCTGATCGTGCACGCGCCCAGCCGCCCCGAAGCGATCGCGCGCATGCAGCGCGCCCTGGACGAGTTCGTCATCGGCGGCATCAAGACGGTGATTCCGCTGCACAAGCGGATCCTGGCCGACCCGGGCTTCCGCGCCGGCGAGTACAGCATCCACTGGCTGGAGGACTTCGTCGCCCGGCAGCAGCCTGCCGCGGCCCAGGCGGACCCGCAGCGGGGCATCCAGCCGATCGCGCTCTAGCGTCCTGCCTCCGAAGTGCCCTGGCGTATTCTGGAGATGAGCAGGCCGCCATCGTGTTGATCAGGCTGGTGAAGAAGGACGCCAAGGGCTCCGCCCTTGACCCGCTGGAGCCCTAGACCCCGGACCCCAACTCTGAGATCGTCCTCAAAGGCTTGCCTCTGAGGGTCGAGGGGCGGGACTCCTCGCTCTGTCTTTATCTTGTCGTCGTCGACGCTCCACGAGTGCTAGGCGTCTGGTTTGCCGTCGTGCGGCAGCACGTGGTAAGCGCGGCCGAAATAAGCCAGGCCCTCACGCGGGTCGCCCATGTGGATCGCCTCCACCTCGCAGAACAGCACGCTGTGCGTGCCGACCTCGACGATGTTGGAGATGCGGCAGTCGAACGAGGCGGCAGCCTCCTCCAGCACCGGTGCGCCGGTCACCAGCTTGATCCAGCTGCCCTGCGTGAAGCGCTCCTCCATCTCGATCGGCCCGGCGAAGGCGGCGGCGAGCGCCTGCTGGTGGGCAGCCAGCGTGTTGACGCAGATGCCGCCGCCCAGCGTGATCTCGCTGCGCGAGCGCGACTTGCGGTTGACGCAGATCAGCAGGGTCGGCGGATCGTCAGTCACCGAGCAGACGGCAGAGGCGGTGAAGCCGGTCGGCGCCGCGGCGGCAGCGGTGGTGATGATGTTGACGGCGGCGCCGAGCCGGGACATCGCCTCGCGGAAGGTCTGGACTCCCACTGCCATTCGCTGATCCTTCCGCATGCTGATGCCTCGATCAGCCTTGTGCCTGTTTCACGTGAAACATGCCAACGGCGCGGCCCGCTCAAGGCGGCGCCGGCCTCGGCTGCGATCGCCTCATTTCGGCAGCTGCTTCGGTGCGCCGCCGAGGATGTGGCCGATCGGCGTCAGCGCGTCCACGTGGTCGCAGACGATCTTGAACACCGCGAGCAGCGGCACGCTGAGGAAGGCGCCGGGTATGCCCCAGAGCCAGTCCCAGAACATCAGCGAGCTCATCACTAGAACCGGGTTGAGGGTGAAGCGCCGTGCCAACAGCATGGGCGTGATGGTCTCGCCCTCCATGACGTGGATGCCGAAGTAGATTGCCGGCGGCACCAGCGCCTGCAGCACCGAGCTGAAGCTGAACAGGCCGACGAAGAAGTAAATCACCACGCCGGTCATCGGTCCCAGGATCGGGATGTAGTTCAGCAGGAACGCCAGCACGCCCCACAGCAACGGGTTGGGCAGGCCAAGCGCCCAGCACTGGATGAAGTTGGCGGTGCCGACCAGCAGGTTCATGCCGGTGATGGTGGCGAGGTAGAGCGAGACGTTGCGCTCGATCTCGAAGGCGATCTGTACTGTGCGTCGCTTGTCGGCCCAGGTCGGCATGATCTCGATGAAGCGACGCAGCAGGCTGTCGCCCTCGTAGAGCAGGAAGAACAGCATCAGCAGCATGGTGAAGATCTGACCGAGGAAGGCGCGCGTGCCGATCAGCAGCGACGAGCCGACGCTGGTCAGGCCGTTGCCGGATTGCTGCACCTGCACCACCTGCTGCGAACCGTGCACCGCCGGGCCGCTGGTCTGATCGAGCAGCCCCTGCAGCTTCTTTATCATTCCCTGGGTGGCCTGGATCGGGCCGTGCAGGAAGGCGAGCTTGGCCTGCAGGGCCGGCAGGCTCTGCGGCGCCTTGCTGATCCAGCCCGAGGCAGGAACCGAGATCGCGGCGCCGATGCCGCCCACGAGCCCGAACAGGGCCAGGATCAGGAACAGCGCCGCGAGCGGCTTGGGGATGCGCAGCCGGTAATGCAGGAAGCGCATCGGGCCGCTGAGCAACAGGTTGAGCACCCCGGCCAGCACGAAGGGCAGCACGATGTCGCTGGCGAAATACAGCGTGTAGAAGGTCGCGAGCACGCTCAGCAGCAGCAGGCACGTCGACAGGGTGGTGAGCGCGCGCTGACGCCGCGTCTCGGTCGTGTCGTCGCGCAGCTGCCCTGAGGTGCCTGCCTGGGTGCCTGCCTGGACCCCTGCCTGGAGCTGGGCCTGCTCGTCCCGGATCAGCTCGTCTTCATGCGCCTGCCGATACGCCATGCTGGCCACCTTTCGTGCTGCACCGCAACGCAGACGTTCGGTCTTCGTTGTCGGCCGCCTCGTCAGCTCCCGCCCGGTTCGTCAGGTCAAGCCGCCGGCGCCTTCGGCAGCCGCACGATGAAGCGCGCCCCACAGACCCGGTTCTGCGCGTCGTGGCGGTTTTCCGCAATGATCCTGCCCTTGAGCGCATCGACGATCTGCCGGCTGATCGACAGGCCCAGTCCAGAATGCTGCCCGAAATGCTCTCCTTCGGGACGCTCGGAATAGAAACGGTCGAAGATGCTGTCGAGCTTGCCCTCCGGAATCCCCGGCCCCTCGTCGCTGACCGCGATCTCGACTTGGCCGCCGGCCTCCAGCGCTTCCAGCCTGATGCGCCCGTTCGGCGGCGAGAAGCTGACCGCGTTGCCGATCAGGTTGCGCAGCACTTGCACGAGCCGGTCCTCGATCGCCAGCACCACCAGGGGCTGGGCGCGGGCCTGCACCTCGGCCGGCAGTTCCAGGATGGGGCCGTCCGGCGCCCGCGTGGCGGCGTGGATCTCGGCCAGCACCGAGAGGATCGGCCCCAGCGCCACCGGCTCGGCGGTCGCGCGCGAGAGCTCGGCGTCGATCCGGCTGGCGTCGGAGATGTCGGTGATCAGCCGGTCGAGCCGGCGCACATCCTCGCCGATGATGCTGAGCAGGCGGCGCTGCTGGTTGAGGTCCTCGATGCGCAGCAGGGTCTCGATCGCCGAGCGGATCGAGGAGAGCGGGTTCTTGATCTCGTGGCTGACGTCGGCGGCGAAGCGCTCGATCGCGTCCATGCGCGTCCACAGCGCCCGCGCGCTCTCGTCGAGCGCCAGCGCCAGCTCGCCGATCTCGTCGCGGCGTCCGCGCAGGCGCGCCGGCACGCTGCCGGTGCGTCCGATCCCCTCGCGCATGACATGGGCGGAGGCGGCGAGGCTCAGCAGCGGCCGCGCGATGGTCAGGGACAGGTACCAGGACAGCAGCACGGTGATCGCGAGCGCCACGAAGAACAGCACCAGGATCGAGGAGCGCACCGCGAACAGCGAGCGGTCGACGTCGCGCGCCTCGCGGGTGAGCTGGATGATGCCGACCGTGTGCCCCTCGTGCGCCACCGGCTCGGCCACGGTGACCAGCAGACGATGATCGGCAGTGCGCCGTATGTAGGGCGGCGTCTCGGAGCTGTCGCGATCGCCGAAGCCGAACGGCTGCGGCAGGTCGGGCTGGGCCTCCGGATCCGCACCGGCCCCGAGTGTGGCGATGCGCAGCCTAGCCGCAGGC
>CAXTOC010000008.1:0-27457 GCA_964245725.1 uncultured Acetobacteraceae bacterium
GGGTGGCGGCGCGCAGCCGGGGCAGTGCCGCGGCGAGATCAGCCTCGCTGGCCGAGCGGGTGCCGGTGATCCCGGTGATGCTGACGTAGTAGACGAAGCCCGACGCGCCCCGCAGCACGATGGGCAGACGCCGGTCGCTGGTGGTGGGTGCGACCAGGCGGATGATGTCGAGGCCATGCGCTTCGGCCGGCGCTTCCAGCAGGTCGGCCTCCTCGGGCGGCAGGTCGACCACGATCAGGCCGTCGACCCCGGCTGCCGCCGCGTCGGCGCAGAAGCGCCGAGCACCGTAGCTCTCCACCGGGTTGAGGTAGCCCATCAGCACCACCGGCGTGGCCGCGTCGGTCTCGCGGAAGCGGCGCACCATCTCCAGCACGCGGCTCATGGTGGCGCCGGCGCGCAGCCCTCGGACGGCGGCGGCCTGGATGATCGGGCCGTCCGCCATCGGGTCGGTGAAGGGCATGCCGATCTCGATCAGGTCGGCACCCGCGGCAGGCATGCCGCGCAGGATCGCTAGCGCGCTGTCGAAGTCCGGGTCGCAGGCTTCCAGGAACGGTATCAGCGCGCCGCGCCGCTGCCGCGCCAACGCCTCGAAGCGGTGCCTGATGCGGTGGCCGGTCACAGGGCTACGCCCAGATGCCCTGCCACGGTGAAGATGTCCTTGTCGCCACGGCCCGACAGGTTCATCAGGATGATCTGCTCACGCCCCATGCCGGGCGCGACCTTGGCCACGTGCGCCAGGGCGTGCGCGCATTCCAGCGCCGGGATGATGCCTTCGGTGCGGGTGCAGAGCTGGAACGCCGCCAGCGCCTCGTCGTCGGTGATGCCAACATACTCGGCGCGGCCGATCTCATGCAGCCAGGCATGCTCCGGACCGATGCCGGGATAATCCAGCCCGGCGCTGATGCTGTGCGCCTCGGTGATCTGGCCGTCGCCGTCCTGCAGCAGGTAGGTGCGGTTGCCGTGCAGCACGCCGGGACGGCCGCGGCTGATGCTGGCAGCCTGGGCGCCGCTATCCAGTCCGCGGCCGGCCGCCTCCACGCCGATCAGGCGCACGGAGGGCTCGTCGAGGAAGGGATGGAAGATCCCCATCGCGTTGGAGCCGCCGCCGACGGCGGCGATCACGGTGTCCGGCAACCGGCCCTCGGCTTCCTGCAGCTGGGCGCGCGCCTCGTCGCCGATGACGCACTGGAAGTCGCGCACCATCGCCGGATAGGGGTGCGGACCGGCGACGGTGCCGATCAGGTAGTAGGTGTCGGCCACGTTGGCGACCCAGTCGCGCATCGCCTCGTTCATCGCGTCCTTCAGCGTGCCGGCGCCACTCTGCACGGCATGCACCTCCGCACCCAGCAGGCGCATGCGGAACACGTTGGGCTTCTGCCGCTCGACGTCGGTGGCGCCCATGTAGACGACGCATTTCAGGCCGAACAGGGCGCAGACGGTCGCGGTGGCGACGCCGTGCTGACCCGCCCCGGTCTCGGCGATGATACGCGTGCGGCCCATGCGCCGCGCCAGCAGGATCTGGCCCATGACGTTGTTGAGCTTGTGCGAGCCGGTATGGTTCAGCTCCTCGCGCTTGAGGTAGATGCGCGCTCCGTCCAGCTCCTCGGTCAGGCGGCGGGCGAACCAGAGCGGGCTCGGGCGGCCGACATAATCCTTCAGGTGGTAGTCGAGGTCGCGCCGGAACGCCGGATCGGCGCGGGCGGCCTCGTAGGCCGTCTCCAGCTCCAGGATCAGCGGCATCAGCGTCTCGGCGACGAAGCGGCCCCCGAACATGCCGAAGCGGCCGCGATCATCCGGCCCGTGACGCAGCGTGTTGGCGCGTTCGGCCAGCAGTGCGGTTACGGCGTGCGGCATGGCAGGCTTCTCGTCGACATGGAGTGCGCTCACCTCAGACCTCCCTTGGCCGCCGACTTCCTAGCGCAGCGGGCCGCACAGGTCACGCTTGCACGGGCGGGGCCGCGCGTGGCGGCGCAGACGCGTCGCCAGCGGCCGGTCGAAGGCCAGGCGCGGTTATGCTGTTGTAGGACCGTTCACCCGATACGGAGGTCTCATGTTCCTTGCCCACGCGCCCGGCCGGGCGCCCGTTCCGATCAGGGACGAGCGCGATTCGGAACTCGCGAGCTGGCTCGACCTGATCGAGCCGAGCGATGCCGAATACACCCTCGCGGGCCAGGTCTCGGGTCTGCGCATCCCGACGCGCGAGCAGCTCGATGAGATCGAGACCTCCAGCCGGCTGCAGATGGAGAACGGCGTCTTCTATCTGTCGACGCCGCTGGTGCGCCGGCTGGACGACCAAGCTCCACTGGTCACGCCAATCGGCTTCGTGCTCAGCGCCGACCGGCTGATCACGATCCGCTACACGGCGTTCAAGACATTCGACGTCGTGGCCAAGCGGGTGAGCGAGCAGACCGGAAGCTGTGGCGCCGACACCACCCTGATCCTGCTGATCGAAGCGATGGTCGACCGCCTGGCCGACACTCTGGAACGGCTTGGCCTCGATCTGGACGGGCTCTCGAACCGCATCTTCCGCGCCACGACGCGGGAGCGTGGCAACGTCGACCAGGCACTGCGCGACCTGCTGAGCCATGTCGGTCGGTCCGGGGACCTCTTATCGGACGTGCGCGAGAGCCTGATGGGGCTGGGAAGGATCGCGCTCTACGTGGGCGAGAATGCGACACACATGCCGCGCGGGACGGCGAGCGCCCAGCTCGCCACCATCGGACGGGACATCAGCAGCCTGAACGACTTCGTGGCGCAGATGAACAACAAGGTGCAGTTCCTGCTGGATGCCACGCTGGGCTTCATCAACATCGAGCAGAGCAACGGCATTCGGCTGCTGACCGTGGTCAGCTTCATCGGCGTCCCGCCTACCCTGATCGCCAGCATCTACGGCATGAACTTCAAGAACATACCGGAACTGAACTGGACCTACGGCTACTTCTACGCGCTCGGGATGATGGCCGCCACGGTGATCGGGCCGCTGCTCGTGTTCTGGAGGAAGGGTTGGCTGGGAACCCGCTGAGGCGCCGGATGCGGTCTCCCCGGCCGTGGAGAATGGGCTATTGACGACGGCTGATGACCGGCCTTAAGGTCCGCCCGTTCTGGTTGCAGGCATTTTCGTCTCTCGCCAGGCTGCTCTCCGCTCGGAACGACGTTGGAATGAAGGCCGGAAGCCACTTCCGGTAGATCCGACAGACGCCCCACTCGGATCCGCACGTTTGTGCCGATCGCCTGAGGTAGCTCGTTCCCTCTCACTCGACCTGCCACTCGAGGCGTCCCAATGCACCTCGCCGAACTAAAGACCAAATCACCCTCCGATCTGCTGTCCTACGCGGAGTCGCTGCAGATCGAGAACGCGTCCTCCCTGCGCAAGCAGGACATGATGTTCGCCATCCTGAAGAACCTCGCGGAGAACGACCAGGCGATCCACGGCGAGGGAACGCTGGAGATCCTGTCCGACGGGTTCGGGTTCCTGCGCTCCCCCGAGGCGAACTACCTGCCGGGACCGGACGACATCTATGTCAGCCCCAGCCAGGTGCGCCGGTTCGGCCTGCGCACCGGCGACACCGTCGAAGGTCAGATCCGCGCGCCGCGAGACGGCGAGCGCTACTTCGCGCTGCTCAAGGTCAACACGATCAATTTCGAGCCGCCCGAGGCGGTGCGTCACCGGATCAATTTCGACAACCTGACGCCGCTCTATCCCGAGCGGCGGCTGAAGATGGAGTTCGAGACCGCCGCCATCCCGGGCAAGGGCCAGAACAAGGACTTCACCTCGCGGGTGATCGACCTGGTGTCACCGATCGGCATGGGACAGCGCGCGCTGATCGTGGCGCCGCCGCGCACCGGCAAGACGGTGATGCTGCAGAGCATCGCTACGGCGATCTCGACCAACCACCCGAACGTGTTCCTGATCGTCCTGCTGATCGACGAGCGTCCCGAGGAAGTCACCGACATGGCACGCTCGGTCAAGGGCGAGGTCGTCTCGTCGACCTTCGACGAGCCGGCGACCCGCCACGTGCAGGTGACCGAGATGGTGCTCGAGAAGGCCAAGCGGCTGGTCGAGCACAAGCGCGACGTGGTGATCCTGCTGGACTCGATCACGCGCCTCGCGCGCGCCTACAACACCGTGGTCCCATCATCGGGCAAGGTGCTGACCGGCGGCGTCGATGCCAACGCGCTGCAGCGGCCGAAACGCTTCTTCGGCGCCGCCCGCAACATCGAGGAGGGTGGTTCGCTGACCATCATCGCGACTGCGCTGATCGATACCGGAAGCCGCATGGACGAGGTGATCTTCGAGGAGTTCAAGGGGACCGGCAACTCGGAGCTGATCCTCGACCGCAAGCTCTCGGACAAGCGCACCTTCCCGGCGATCGACATCACCAAGAGCGGCACCCGCAAGGAAGAACTGCTGGTGGACAAGGCGTCGTTGTCGAAGATGTGGGTGCTTCGGCGCATCCTCTCGCCGATGGGCACCATGGACGCCATGGACTTCCTGCTCGACAAGCTGAAATACAGCAAGACCAACCAGGATTTCTTCGACGCGATGAATACCTGACACCCGCGGCAGGATCGAGGAGATCCTGCTCCGCTGAAGCGCTCAGTCCGGGATCAGCACCGTGCTGCCGGTGCTGGCGCGGCTTTCCAGGGCACGATGCGCGTCCGCGGCACGGCTCAGCGCGAAACGCTGTCCGACCTGGATCTTGACCGCGCCGCTGGCGACCACCTCGAACAGTTCGGCGGCGGCGGCTTCCAGCGCTTCGCGCTTGGCGATGAAGGTCATCAGGGTGGGCCGCGTCAGATACAGGCTGCCGCGGACGGAGAGCAGGCTGAGGTTGACCCCCTGCACCTCGCCCGACGCATTGCCGTACGAGACCATCAGGCCACGCGGCGCCAAGCTGTCCAGGCTGGCCATGAAGCTGTCCTTGCCGACGCTGTCATAGACCACCGGCAGCATCGCGCCGTCGGTCAGGCGCTTCACCTGGGTCGGAAGGTCGGTCAGGCCGATGATGGTATGGGTTGCCCCGTTGGCTCGCGCCAGCGCGGCCTTCGCCTCGGTCGAGACGACGCCGATCACGTTGGCGCCGATGTGACTAGCCCACTGGCAGAGCAGCAGGCCAACACCTCCGGCCGCGGCGTGCACCAGGATGGTCTCCCCGGCCCGCAGCGGCCGCACCTGACGCAGCAGCGCCTGCACGGTCAGCCCGCGCAGCATCATGCCGGCGGCGGTCACGCTGTCGATCGAGTCCGGCAGCTTGATCAGGCGATCGGCCGCCACCACCCTGCGCCCCGCATAGGCGCCCATCGAGGAGCTGTAGGCGACCCGATCCCCGGCCGATAGGCCTTCGACCTGAGCGCCGACCCTCTCGACCACGCCGGCGCCCTCCATCCCGGGCACCGCCGGGAAGCCAGGCAACTTGTACAGGCCGGTGCGATAGTAGATGTCGATGAAGTTGACGCCGATCGCCTCCTGCCGGATCAGGACCTCGTTGCCTGCGGGTTCCGGGATGGGCACATCCTCCCAGCTGAGGACATCCGGGCCGCCGTATCGATTGATCCGGATTGCCTTGGACATCACTGATCTCCCTCATGGTCGAGCAGGAACCGCTTGATGGCGACGCCCTCGTGGCTGGTGAACCCGCCGATCCCGCCGCGGGCGACGACGCGGTGGCACGGGATCAGGATCGGCAGCGGGTTATGGCTGTTGGCCTGCCCGACCGCGCGAGCGCATCCACCGACCTCGTGGGCGATCTCGCCGTATGTGCGCGTGCTGCCGAACGGGATATGCCGCAGTGCCGTCCAGACCTTCTGCCGGAACACGGTCCCGGCGGGCGCCAGAGGAAGATCGAACGTCTCCAGTTGCCGGTCGAAGTAGGCGTGCAGCTGTTCGCGGGCGCGTCGGAGCAGCGCGGTCTGCTCCTGGGCGCAGCCCCACCCCCAGTCCAGGGCAACCAGCGCCTCATCCTCCTGCGCGAGGGTCAGTGCCCCGACGGGGCTGTGCAGAGATAGTTGTGGCACTCCGGGCTCCGATGCTGCACCCATCGCACGGCACAAGACGACGGGTGTCAAGAACGGGTCGAGCCGGTGCGGGACGCGATCCGGCGGACCGCGCTGGCGGTCGCGGCGCGGGCGCCCGGGAGCAGTTGGCATGGCGGTGACGCAGCGCACGATCTTTGCGGTGGCGACCGGCGCCGGTCGCGCGGCGATCGCGATCATGCGCATCAGCGGGCCGGGCTGCGCAATGATCCTCGATGAGCTCTGCCGCGGCGCCAGACCGAGGCCGCGACGGGCCGCGCTGCGCAGCCTGTGGTGGTCGGAGGATCTGCTCGACCGCGCACTGGTGCTGTGGTTTCCCGGACCGAACAGCTACACCGGGGAGGATAGCGCCGAGCTTCATCTGCATGCGGGGCCCGCGGTGATCGAGGCAGTCGCCGATGCCCTGGTATCGTGCGGCGCGCGTCCCGCGGAACCGGGCGAATTCACCCGCCGCGCCTTCGAGCACGGTCGCATCGACCTGCTGGAGGCGGAGGGCGTGGCCGACCTGATCGACGCCGAGACCCAGTCGCAGCGGCGTCAGGCCCTGCGGCAGACAGAGGGTGCGCTGAGCGCGCTGTACCGGGACTGGGGACATCGCCTGCGCTCGATCCTCGCCCAGCAGGAGGCGCTGATCGATTTTCCGGACGAGGACCTGCCGGTGGAAGTCGAGGATCGTCTGCAGCGCGCGCTGACCGCGCTAAGGTCGGAGATGGATGCGCATCTGGCTGGCGGAGGCCCGGGAGAACGGCTGCGTCGTGGTCTCGTGTTCGCGGTGGTGGGGCCTCCCAATGTCGGCAAATCGAGCCTGGTGAACGTCCTCGCGCAGCGCGAGGCGGCGATCGTGTCGCCGATGCCGGGAACCACACGCGATGCGCTCGAGATCCGGATCGTGCTGGGCGACGTTCCGATCACCTTGGTCGATACGGCGGGCCTGCGCGATACCGAGGAGGCGATCGAGGCTGAGGGCATCAGGCGGGCGCGACACCATGCCGAGCAGGCCGACCTCGTGCTGCATGTGATCGACCCCTGGTGCGGAAGTGACGCGGCGCATGACGGTCTCGTTCTGTGCAACAAGATCGATCAGGCGCCGGCGCCGCCCGGGACCATCGGCGTCAGCGCCGTCACCGGCGCAGGGCTTAAGCGGCTGATCGACATCCTGTCGCGGCAGGCGCAGACGCTTACCGCGCAGGCAGGATCCATCCCCCTGACCCGAGCTCGCCACCGCGCCGGCATCATCGAGGCGGCCGCGCGGCTGGCCGATGCGGCAAAGGCACCCTGGCCGGAACTGCGTGGCGAGGAACTGCGGCTGGCGATGCGGGCACTCGGCGGATTGACCGGCGCGGTCGGGGTAGAAGACCTGCTAGACACCGTTTTCGGACAGTTCTGCATCGGCAAGTGAGACGAGGCGCCTGATTGATGACCAGCCTGCATGACGTGATCGTCGTAGGCGGAGGCCACGCCGGCTGCGAGGCGGCGGCGGCTTCCGCCCGGATCGGTGCCAGGACCTTGCTGGTGACCCACGATCTCGACACGGTCGGCGTGATGTCCTGCAACCCGGCGATCGGCGGCATCGGCAAAGGGCACCTCGTCCGCGAGATCGATGCGCTCGACGGGTTGATGGGCCGCGCCGCCGATCGGGCTGGCATCCACTTCAAGCTGCTGAACCGCTCCAAGGGGCCGGCCGTGCAGGGACCGCGTGTCCAGGCGGACCGCTCGCTGTATCGCGCCGCGATCCGGACATTGCTGACGCAGACGAGCGGCCTCAGCCTCGCGCGCGGAGCGGTCGACGATCTCCTGCTCGATGCGGATGGACGTGTCTGCGGCGTCGTCTGCAGCGACGGGCAGCAGATGCGGGCGGGAGCGGTCGTGCTGACCGCGGGGACCTTCCTGCGCGGCAGCATCCATATTGGACGGCACAGCCAGTCGGCCGGACGCGTCGGCGAGCTGCCCGCGATCCCTCTCGGCGCCCGTCTGGAGGCGCTCGGGTTGCCGATGGGGCGCCTGAAGACCGGCACGCCGCCGCGGCTCGCCCGCGACAGCATCGATTGGGACGGCTTGGCGGAGGATCGCGGCGACCTCGTGCCGGAACCGTTCAGCCGCCTCACCGGCCGGATCGACACGCCGCAGCTGTCGTGTCGGATCACCGCGACCGGGCCGCGGACGCACCAGGTGATCCGCAAGAACCTGCAGCTTTCCGCCGTCTATGGTGGATCGATCGCCGGTCGCGGGCCGCGCTACTGCCCCTCGATCGAGGACAAGGTGGTGCGGTTCCCCGAGCGTTCCAGCCATCAGATCTTCCTGGAGCCGGAAGCCCTGCCGGGCAACCCGGGCGGCGACCTCGTCTATCCGAACGGCATCTCCACCAGCCTTCCCGAAGATGTGCAGGCGCGGCTGATCGCCACCATCCCCGGCCTGGAGCAGGCGCGCATCGTCCGTCCGGGCTACGCGGTCGAGTACGACTATGTCGACCCGCGCGCCCTGTTGCCGACGCTGGAACTCCGCGCCTTGCCGCGCCTGTTCCTCGCCGGGCAGATCAACGGCACGACCGGCTACGAGGAGGCCGCGGCGCAGGGCATCCTCGCCGGCATCAATGCGGCGCGGCTCGCTGGAGGCGGCGTCCCCGTCACCGTGGATCGCGGTGCCGGCTACATCGGCGTGATGGTCGACGACCTGACGACGCAGGGGGTCACCGAGCCATACCGCATGTTCACCTCGCGGGCGGAGTTCCGCCTGAGCCTTCGCGCCGACAATGCCGACCTGCGCCTCACGCGACTGGGAGCCGCATGGGGGTGCGTCGGCTCCCTGCGCGCCGGGCTGCTTCAGGCCGACGCGGCGGCGATCGATGCGGCGACGCGGCGCGCCGAGCAGGAAAGCTTCTCGTCGGAGACGCTGCGGCGGCACGGCATCGCCTCGACCGCGGATGGTCGTCGCCGGTCGCTGATCGAGGTTCTCGCCGGGGAGGCCGAGCCTGACGCCCTCGCCTGCCTGTGCCCCTGGCTGCTCGAGCTGCCGGCTCGGGTGCGCCGGCACCTGGCGACCGAGGCACGCTACAGCGGCTATCTCGGCCGCCAGGCGCGCGAGATCCGGCAGCTCACCGCCGAGAGCGCGATCACGCTGCCGCGGGATCTCGACTACGCGACGATAGGTGGTCTCAGTAGCGAGATGCGCGAGCGTCTGTCAGCGGCGCGGCCGGTCAGCTTCAGCGCGGCGCAGAGAATACCCGGCGTAACGCCGTCCGCCCTGATGGCCCTCCTGGTCTATGTGCGCACCGCAGCCTGTGGATAGTTTCACGTGAAACATGCGGTGGATGAGGCGGCGGCCGCGCTTGCTCCCGAGATCTCGCTGCGGCTGGAACGGTTCGCCAGTCTGCTGGCGCGCTGGAACCGCCGGATCAACCTCGTCTCCCCCGGCGACCTGACGAAGCTCTGGCCGCGCCATATCTGCGACAGCCTGCAGCTGGCGGCGCATGTTCCGCCGGGTGTCCCTATCATCGACCTCGGCTCCGGTGCTGGCTTTCCGGGGTTGATCCTGGCGATCCGCACCGGCAACCCGGTGACCCTAATCGAGGCGGATACGCGCAAGGCGGCGTTCCTGCGCGAAGCAGCGCGAGAAACCTCGACGCAGGTGACCATCCTGAACGCGCGGATCGAGGACGCGACGCCTGCCGCAGCGTGCATCGTCACCGCGAGGGCGCTGGCGCCGCTGCCGACACTGCTGCACTGGGCAACGCCGCTGCTGCTGCCGTCGGGATCCTGCCTGTTCCTGAAGGGCAAGTCGGTCGAGGATGAATTGACCGAAGCCGCGACGAGGTGGCACATGACGATCAAGCGGATACCAAGCCGGACCGATCCGGATGGGGTGATCCTCGCGTTGAGCCACATCCGGCGGATCGGAGTGCATGAAGGCCCGCCGAACGCCTGATCAAGAGGGCATCATTCCAAACATCATCGCCATCGCTAATCAAAAAGGCGGCGTGGGCAAGACGACGACGGCAATCAACCTGGCAACGTCCCTGGCGGGTGCGGGCCAGCGGGTGTTGCTGATCGACCTCGATCCGCAAGGCAACGCGTCGACCGGCCTGGGCATCGAGTACGGCGCGCGCCGGGCCGGCAGCTATGCTCTGCTGACGGAGAACCAGCCGCTCGATTCGCTGGTCCGAGACACGATGATTCCGGGGCTGTCGCTGTTGCCTGCCGACACCGATCTGGTGGGTGCGGAGATCGAGCTCGTCACCCATGACCGGCGCGAGTTCCTGTTGCAGCAGGCTCTGGCCGCTGACGAGGACGCAGCCCTTCCCTATGACATTGTGCTGCTCGATTGTCCGCCGAGCCTCGGCCTGCTGACATTGAACGCACTGGTCGCGGCAGATGCGGTGCTAGTACCGTTGCAGTGCGAGTTCTTCGCGCTCGAAGGGGTCAGCCACCTGGTGCGCACGATCGACCGTGTCCGGCGCGCCTTCAACCCCGGCTTGCAGCTGCAGGGCCTGGTGCTGACAATGTTCGACAGGCGCAACAATCTGTCGGAGCTGGTCGCGGACGACGCACGCGGCTTCTTCGGCGAGCAGGTGTTCGAGACGATGATCCCGCGCAACGTCCGGATCTCCGAGGCGCAGAGTCACGGCAAGCCGGCGCTGCTCTACGACCCTCGTTCCAGCGGCTCGATCGCCTACGTGAAACTGGCGGAGGAACTCGTCGGCCGCATGCAGCGTGGCGCCGGCAGGAAACCGGGTGCATGACCAAGAAGGAGCCACCGCCATCGAGGCTGGGACGCGGTCTCGCAGCACTCCTCGGTGAGACGCCGCCTAACCTGGGCAGGCAGACCCGAGAGGCCGGGGCGGTCCACAGCCTGCCGATCGAGGCGCTTGAAGCCGGTCCGTTTCAGCCGAGACGTGCGATGCAGCCAGAGGCGCTGGGCGAATTGGCTGCGTCCATCCGCACGCGCGGGATCCTGCAGCCGATCCTGGCACGGCCGCATCCGCAACGCAGCGGGATCTACCAGATCATCGCCGGGGAACGTCGCTGGCGTGCGGCGCAACAGGCCGGGCTGCACGACGTGCCGGTCCATGTTCGCGATCTCGACGATGGAGACGCGATGGCCGCCGCACTGGTCGAGAACCTGCAGCGCGAGGACCTTGATCCGATCGAGGAGGCGGAAGGTCTGCAACGCCTGATCTCCGACTTCGGCCTCTCGCACGATGAGCTGGCCGGTGCGATCGGCAAATCGCGCAGCCACGTGACCAACACGGTGCGGCTGCTGCAGCTTCCTGCCACGGTGCGCAAGGAGGTGCAGAACGGTGCACTCAGCGCCGGTCATGCCCGGGCGCTGCTCAGCCATCCCGATCCCGGCAGAGCCGCCCTGGCGGTCATCGCGCAGCGCCTGACGGTGCGTCAGACGGAGGCGCTGGCGCAACAGCACGCGGCCGGTGTCGGTCTCGGACCAGCCTCAACACGGCTGCGACCGGACGATGCTGCGCGCAAGGATCCCGAGATCGCGGCACTGGAGCGAAGCCTGCGCGACAGGCTGGGCTTGCGTATCCAGGTGCTGTTCGACGGCAGAGGCGGCAGCCTGCGCATCCACTACGACAACCTCGATCAGCTCGACGGCGTGCTGGCTCTGCTCAACGGCTGAGGTAGCGTGCGATGTGCCCTTGCGCTCGCGACGGGCCTGCCCTACTTCCGCTGCGTCCGGCCCGCTGCTATAGGCCGGCACCCGCGAGGCACCGTGGGCGCATAGCTCAGTTGGTAGAGCAGCTGACTCTTAATCAGCGGGTCGTAGGTTCGAACCCTACTGCGCCCACCACGTGCCGGGTCGGCTGCGAGGTGCAGCGCGGCATCTCCGCGATCAGAACGGCTGCACGATCGCCATGACGACGATGACCAGCATCAGTGCGGTGGGGATCTCGTTCGCGGCCCTGTAGAAGCGCTGCGGTCTCGTGTTGCGGTCCTCGGCGAAGGCACGGCGCCAGCCCGCGCAGGCGCCGTGAAAACCCGCCATCAGCAACACGCCGCTCAGCTTCACCCACCACCAGCCCGCATGCCAGTCGACCGCACCCGGGGTCAGCACCAGCATCAGGCCGAAGAAGAAGGTGGAGACCATCGCAGGGTTCATGATCTGCTTGAGCAGCCGGCGCTCCATCACCTTGAATAGCTCGCTCTGCGGCGAGCCCACCACCGCCGTGCAGTGATAGACGTAGAGGCGGGGCAGGTAGAACAGGCCGGCCATCCAGGCGATGACGGAGATCACGTGCAGCGCCTTCTCCCACAGCAGGTAGGGACCGAGCGCGTCGATCATGCCGCGGTCCCGCTTCCCATGGCGGCCACGACCAGCGGCCGCAGCGCGTGCAGGTGATGGATCTGCGCCACCGCCGCCGCATGCTCATCCGCCGCTGGCGTTACCGCATGCGCTCCCCGCGCACGCAGCACCACGCAGGCCATCGCGGCCGCCTGTGCCGCCTGCACTCCGGTATCGGAATCCTCGACGACCAGGCAGGCCGCGGGATCCACCCCCTCGGCTGCCGCGGCCGAGAGGAACAGGTCGGGCCACGGCTTCGGGCGCGCGACATCCTGCGCGCTGTGCAGCCGACCTTGCAGCAAACGATCCAAACCGGTCCTGCGAAACTTCACATCCATCTCCTCGTGCGAGGAGTTGGATGCGACCCGCACCGGCAGGGCGAGCCCACGCATCGCATCCAGCATCTCCCACACACCATCGATCAGGACCGCTTCCTGCTCGAGCATCACGATCAGCCGACGATGCATCCGTCCCGGCCAGTCCACGGGCAGCTCGATCCGGTCCTGCAACTCGAGCTCGGCCGCGATCTGCGGCAGCGCCTTGCCCGCGAAGCGAAGCATCGCCTGCGCGTCGGTGATGGCCAATCCCCTCGCACGGCACTCCTGCGCGATCAGGCGGTTCGACGGCGGCTCGCTGTCGATCAGCACCCCGTCGCAGTCGAGGATCAGCAGACGCAGCGGTGCCCGCGTCAGGCGAGCCTCAGACAAACCTCACTCGCTCGACCAGCTCCCCGACATGCTCGGGCGGAGTCTGCGGCATGACGCCGTGTCCGAGGTTGAAGATGTGCGGCCTTCCGCGCATCGCCGTGCGGATGGCATCCGCTTCGCGCGCCAGCGCCGCACCGCCAGCGATCAGGCAGAGCGGGTCTAGGTTGCCCTGCATGGCGATCCCCTCGGGGAGCATGGCGGAGGCCACCTCGAGATCCGCGCCGGTGTCGAGCCCGATCGCCTGCACGCCGGTGTCCGAGGCGTAGCGCCCGATCAGCAGGCCACCGAGACGCGGGAAACCGATGATCGGGATATTGGGATGTCTGGCGCGGATTTCCAGCACGATGGCGCGCGTCGGCGCGATCACGTAGCGCCGGAACTGCGAAGGCGGCAGCAGTCCGGCCCAGCTGTCGAACAGCATCACGGCCTCCGCTCCTGCCTCGATCTGGTCGCAGAGCATGTCGGCGGTGCTTCGTGTCAGCAGCTCGATCAGCCGCTCGAACAGGACCGGCTCGGAGAACGCCATGCCGCGCGTGATGGCGAACTCGCGCGAGCCGCCTCCCTCCACCATGTAGCACGCGACCGTGAACGGCGAGCCGGCGAAGCCGAGCAACGTCGTCTGGCCGCCCGACGCGGCTCCGAGCCTGCCGGGGGCATCGAGGCTGCCGCGCAGGCGCCGGAGCGTCTCCATGACCGGCGCGGTGCGCTCGGCGACGCGGGCGGGATCCAGCCGCGCGAAGTCCGCGGCGGTGCGCACCGGTTCCAGCACCGGACCGGTGCCGTCGACGAACTCGAGTTTCTGCCCCATCGCCCAGGGCAGGATGAGGATGTCGCTGAACAGGATCGCGCCGTCCATGGCGAAACGCCGGATCGGCTGCAGCGTGATCTCGGTGGCGATGTCGGGAGTCATGCAGCGGGTGATGAAGTCCGCCTGCGCACGCAGCGCGCGGAACTCCGGCAGGTAGCGGCCGGCCTGCCGCATCAGCCACACCGGCGGCGGCCATACCGCGTCACCCCTCAACACACGCAGCAACCGCTTCGTGCTCATGTCCTCACCTTCGTCCTCGGTGGGCCCACCTCTAAACATGAAAGGAGAAGAAAGAAATGGAGGTGTAGCTGTTGATGCCTGTGGATGACGGGGTACCCGGGTTTCGCAAAACGTACCCCGCTTTCCCCACAGCGTGTACAACCTCCGACTCCTGAGTAGATCAGGTGCTTTCGCAATCATCCAGGCTCCGTCGACAGCAGGCTGTGTACAACCCCCCGTACCGTCACCCGGCCGCTTCGTCCCCACGACTCGGTACCTTGTCGTGATGCAGTGCTGACCATCCCCGTGTACCCCATTATCCTCACGACGATGCACACGTCCGACTCACCGCACACATCGTCCGCCATCGGCTCCGCCGGACTGCAGGCGGCGTGGCCGCCGCTGGTTCTCGCCAGCGGTTCGCAGGCCCGTCTGTCCCTGCTGCGCGATGCGGGGATCAGCGTCGCTGTGCGACCGGCTTCGATCGACGAGACCGCGATCAAGCGCACGGCCCGTGAGCAGGGCGCCGGTCCCGACGAGACCGCCCAGCGGCTCGCCGACCGCAAGGCGGCGTGGACCCACGATCCCGACGCGATCGTCATCGGAGCGGACCAGCTTCTGGTGTGCGAGGGACGCTGGTTCGACAAGCCCCGCGACCTGACCGAGGCGCGCGCGCAACTGCTCGCGCTGCGTGGCCGGCCGCACCTGCTGCACACCGCGCTCGGTCTGTCCCGCGATGGCCGCACGATCGGCCGCCACGTCTCCCGGCCTCGCCTGGTCATGCGCGCCTTCTCCGAGGCGGCACTCGATGCCTACCTCGCACTGGAGGGCGAACGCGTGCTGTCGAGCGTCGGCGCCTACCGGCTGGAAGGTCCGGGGGTCCAGCTGTTCGAGGCGGTGGACGGCGAGCACGCGGCGATACTCGGCCTGCCCATGCTGGCTTTGCTTGACATGCTGCGCCACCACGGCGTGCTCGCGCGATGACCGCCGGTACGCGCGGCGCGGGTGGATCGGCACTTGCCACCCCAATGCCGCCGGATTATACGGCCGCCTCTCATCAGCCTCCCGACGAGGCCGACGAGGCGCGGGGCCGTAGCTCAGTTGGTAGAGCGCCTGAATGGCATTCAGGAGGTCAGGGGTTCGATTCCCCTCGGCTCCACCACCGATGCCGATGCCTGCTGTGCGAGGCGGCGAAAGATGGTGATGCCTCTGAATCGGTGGTTGGTGCTCTTCCACATCCCGATCGTCGCCTCGACCGAGAACGTGTTCCCGCGGTACATCGGCAGCACCTGATCCAGCCACACCACGTGGGCACCCGTCGGCAGACGGTACAGCGCCTTCATCACGCGCTTGCGCTTGACCATGCTGGTTCCGTAATGCTCGCAATCCTCGACCGAGTACGGAGGATCCGCCAGCACGAGGTCGTACTGCTCGAGCGGCACCTGCCGGAGTGTCTGGGCATCGTCCAGATAGGTCGGCTTGAGCAGCGGATTGCAGTCCACCGTGTCGCCCGGAAACTCGTTCAGGTCGACCCTGCCGCTGAACAGGTGCAGCACGCGCGTCTTCTCGGGAAACAGGGCGCGGATGCGACGCAGGTAGGTGGCAGGGTAGCCGCCGTGATAGGTCGACTTGACGCGGTAGTCGTTGCCCATGATCCAGGTGCCGACCACGCGGCCGTCCCCGCCGATGAAGAGGTTGCGCGGGAAGCCGGTCTCCAGCGTGTAGTTGTCGATCCGGTCCGACCAGTCCAGCTCGGAAGGATGCGCGACCAGATGATTCATGGTCCCGCCAGTACGCCCGCGACCGCAGCAGTACCAGCGTTTTCAGCTCCGGCTCGGGGCTCCAACCATCCGTCGCGATCCGCTTGATCACTCCGCGCGGCGTGGCTCACCGGCACCTCGAGCTGCATGACCATGTCCAGGCGAGGCCGGTCGCGACGTCAGCGCGCGCTTGGATCAGGACGCGGGGTACGCATCAGCGCCCGGACATGCGCGGCCGTCGACTCCGCGAGTGCGGCGAGATCATAGCCGCCCTCCAGGATCGAGACGATGCGGCCGCCGCAATGGCGATCCGCGACATCCCTCAGCGCCGTCGTCACCCAGGCGAAATCATCCGTTTCCAGCCGCAGCTGCGCCAGCGGGTCGTCGCGATGCGCGTCGAACCCGGCGGACACCACCAGCAGCTCCGGCGCGAAGCGGTCGAGCGCCGGCAGGATGGTCTCCTTCCAGCCGCGGCGGAACGCGGCGGGACCGGTGCCCGGTGGCAGCGGCAGGTTGAGCACGTTCTCCGCGATGCCGCGCTCGTCGGCATCACCGGTGCCCGGATAGCAGGGCTGCTGATGCGAGCTGGCGAAGAACAGCTCAGGATCGTCCTGCAGCATCGCCTGCGTGCCGTTGCCGTGATGCACGTCGAAATCCGCCACCGCGATCCGCCGCAGCCCCCAGCGGGTCCTGGCATGCATCGCCGCCAGTGCCGCGTTGCCGAACAGGCAGAAACCCATGGCGCGGCCAGGTTCGGCGTGGTGTCCGGGCGGCCGTACCGCGGCGAACGCGGCATCGGCTCGCCCCGACATCACGGCGTCGACGGCGGCACAAGCGGCGCCGGCGGCGCGCGAAGCGGCCTCGGCGCTGCCGGCGCTCATCAGCGTGTCGGGATCGAGCGGCTGCAGATGCGGCGCCGGCGGCCGGATCGACAGGATCCGGTCCACGTAGCCGGCCGGATGAACCAGCTCAAGCTGCGCGCGGCTGGCGGCCGGCGGTTCCTCCCGATGCACAGCGCGAAAATCCGGGTGCTCCAGCGCGCGCCAGACCGCGCGCAGCCGGTCCGCGCGTTCCGGATGCCCGGGACCGGTGTCGTGCTCGAGGCACGCGGGATGGGTGAACAGCGCCAGCATCCGGCGGATGGTGCGAGACAACCACCCGCGTGGCAAGCGGCTCCTGTACCGCCCGGCTGAGCGGAGCCAAGGCGTCGGCTAGCCCGGGACCGCAACGTCCGGCAGGTCCAGGACGAGGTCGTCGCGATCCGAGCCGTAGATGAAGCGGTCCGGCCGGATCAGCAGGCCGCGCGCGCGATGCCGCCGGAACTGGATCCGGAGCTTGCCCTCGATGTCGATAAACTCGTGCTCCGGCAATCCCCGCCAGGACCGACCGGACCCGTGCGCCACGAATTCACGTACGCCCGCGTCGCGCAGGTGCGCCGGCATGTTCGGCCGACGCCACGACAGGTAGGCCCAGCCCGTGCCGAGCAGGTCGTCCAGGCGCCGGCGATAGCCCGAAGCCGGCACCACCCAGGGCTGCCAGACCAGCTGCCCGGCCGGGCTGCGCCAGGACCGCGTCCGCGCCAGCAGGCCGGGGCCGCACACCCAGTCCGGCTTGATCCGGAAGTCGCGGATGCGGCTGCCCACCCAGGGCAGCCGTACCGCGACCCGGCAGGCGATGTCGCGGCAGGCGGCGAGGAACGGGCTCTGCACCATCACGAGGGCGCCGATGCGCAGCGAGAGCCGGGTGAGTGCTGCGACGTTGGGCCGGCGCTCGCTCTCGTAGCTGTCGAGCAACGAGGCCGGCGCTCCGTGCAGCACCGCGGCGAGCTTCCAGCACAGGTTGCCCACGTCGCGCACGCCCGAACTCACCCCCTGCCCGGCGAAGGGCGGCATGATGTGCGCGGCGTCGCCGCAGAGGAAGGCGCGGCCGCACCTCCAGCGTTCGGCCTGTCGGACGTGGAACACGTAGGCCCAGCTTCTCAGGATCTCGACCTGGTCGGCATCGACGCCGCGGCTGGCGAGCAGCGCGCGCAGGCCGTCTGGGGTCTGGGCGGCATCCGGATCCTCGCCGCGGCGCAGTCGGAACTCCCAGCGATGCTGTCCCATCGAGGCGTAGCAATCGACCCCGGGCCGCGCGGGATCGGCGATGTAGTTGAAGTCGAGGCGGCCGGACGCGTCGTGCGGGAAGCGCGCTCTGGCCTGGATGTCGATCCAGGGCTCCTCGATCGAGCGGCCCGACAGCGCGATGCCGAGCAGCTTGCGCGTGGTGCTCGAGCCGCCGTCGCAGCCGAGGAGGTAGCGCGCGCGCACCGAGCGGATCGACGGCGCACCGTCCGCCCGCAGGTCGCGGATGCCGACGGTGACGCCGAGCGTGTCCTGCTCGATCGAGACCAGCTCGTGGCCATCTCGCAGCTCGACCCGGTCGGCGCGGCGCGCCAGGCCGTCGCGCAGCACCTGCTCCACCTGCGGCTGGTGGAAGAAGCACATGCCGGGCAGCCCCTGTCGGCCGCTGCCGCGCAGGTCGCAGCTCAGGAAGATCCTGTCGCGGTGGTGGAAATGCAAGGTGACGTGCGTGCTCATGTGCGCGAGGATCGGCTCCAGCAGCCCCACTCCCTGCCAGATCCGCAGCGCGTCCTCGTCGATGGCGATCGCGCGCTGACGCGGGAAGATCGCGTCCTCGCGCTCCACGACGAGGGTGCGGATGCCGCGCGCCGCGAGCAGGTTGGCCGCCGTGGCTCCGGTCGGCCCGAGACCCACGACCACGACGTCAGCGTCGTAGGCGGGCGGGCTGCTCATGTCGGGCGGCGTGCATCGGCTCAGCGTATCGTCTCGACGCACAGACGGAACATCGGCGTCCAGCGCACCCGCGCGGCGACGTCGGCGCTGGCGAGCAGCGCGCGCCACTCGTGCGGACGGAAGCCGCGCGCCACCGAGGTCTGGCCGTCCTGGCGCACGATCCGGTGCCAGCCCGCCGCGCGCGCGGCGACGCCGAAGCCGTGATAGGCGACGGCATGGCGATGCAGGTCGTTGACGAACCAGCCGCGCGCGGCGTGACGCTGCATCCAGCGCAGGAAGCGGACCACCTGCGCGTCGCTCAGGTGGTGGGCGAACAGCGAGCTGACCACTAGGTCGGCATCGTCGGTGCGGTCGAAGATGTCGCCGGTCACGTAGTCGATCGCCATCGCCGGTGGCGTCTTGGCCCGGGCGGCGACCGCGCTGCGCGGGTTCAGGTCGATCCCGGTCAGCTGCGCCCGCAGGCCGCGTCGGTTCGACCAGCGCCGGATCCGACGCAGCAGCTCGCCCTCGCCGCAGCCGACGTCGAGGATCCGTATCGCACTGCCGCGCGGCAGGGTGCGGGTGGCTCGGTGCAGGAAGCCGATCGTCGGGCCGTAGGCCAGCATGACACGGCTGACCGCAGCGAGATCGTCCATCACCCGAGCGAAGGTCTGCGGCCCGACATCCTCGCCGTCCAGGATCTCCGGCCCGTGGCCGCGCGAGGACAGGTCGGTCATGCGGCGCGCGAGAAGCGGAAGGTCTCCGCCACCATGCCGGGCCCGAACGCCATGCCGAGCCCCCGCCGTCCCTCCTGCTCGGCGAGCATGCGCGCCAGCACGAACATCACCGTCGCCGAGGACATGTTGCCGCAATCATGCAGCACGCCGCGCGAGTGGCGCAGCGCGCGCGGATCCAGGCCGAGGCTGATCTCGACCGCGTCGAGCACGGTGCGGCCGCCGGCATGCACCGCCCACAGGTCGTAGGCCTGCGTCCCCTCCCCACCGAGCAATCCGGGGGCCATGCCGGGAGCATCGCCGCGGCGCTCCGCGCGCAGCACGGCCGCGATCCGTGCCGGCACCTTGCCGGACAGGTGCATGTCGAAACCCTGGTCACCGATGCGCCAGGTGATCAGGTCGGCGCTGTCCGGCACGATGACGCTGCGGAAACCCTCGACCGCGAGCCCGACCGGATCGGCGCTGACCAGGGCGGCCGACGCCCCGTCGGCGAACAGCATGAAGGAGAGCACCGTCTCCAGGTCCGCACTCTCCTGCAGGTGCAGGGTGCTGAGCTCGCAATTCACCACCAGCACGCGCGCCCGCGGATCGGCCCGCACCGCGTCGCAGGCGACCCGCAGCGCCGGCACCGCCGCCGAGCAGCCCATAAAGCCGACCAGGGTGCGTCCCACCGCGGCCGGCAGGCCGAGCGCCTCGGCGAGCTGCAGGTCCAGTCCCGGCGCGGTGAAGCCGGTGCAGGAGGCGACCACGATCTGGGTGATGCGGTGCCGCTCGGCGCCGAGATCGAGCGCCTCGACCGCGCGCAGAGCCAGGCGGCGCGCGAAGCGCTCGTACAGGCGCATTCGCGCCGCCGTGCCCGGGAAGTCGCCGCGCCGGTAGAAGCCGCCCGCATCGACCTCGCCGGCCTCCACGTTGCCCGGGCGCAGCGCCGAGTAGCGGTGCGCGATCCCGGAGCGCTCGGCCATGCGCTCGAACACGGTGCGCGCACGATCGTCGGTCAGCAGCGTGCGGGCGAAGGCGAGGAAGGGCAAGTGCACGTCGTGCTCGGGCACCGCCGTGCCGATGCGGTTGATGTGCGGCATCATCTGACGGCAGCCCGGATCATGGTGTGTCCGCGCGACCTAAACGCGATGCGGACGCGAGGAGGCGCGGCGCACCACCAGGGTCGCGTTCAGGCCGCCGAAGGCGAACGAGTTGGACAGCGCGATCTCGACCGATGCCTCCCGCGCGCTGTTGGGCACGCAGTCGATGTCGCACTCCGGATCGGGCGTGGTGAAGCCGATCGTCGGCGGCAGGATGCCGTGGCGCAGCGCCAGCACCGTGGCCACCAGCTCGAGCGCGCCGCTCGCGGTCATGCAGTGACCCAGCATCGACTTGGTCGCGGAGACTGGGACGCGATCGAGATGGGCGCCGAACACCGTGCGCAGCGCCGACACCTCGATGCGGTCGTTCAGCCGGGTGCCGGTGCCGTGGGCATTGACGTACTCCACCGCCTGCGGCGGCAGGCCCGCATCCTCCAGCGCTGCGCGCATGGAGGCGGCGGCGCCGATGGCGTCGGGTGCCGTGATGTTGCCGGCGTCGGCGGAGCTGCCGAACCCGATCAGCTCGCCCTGTATGGTGGCGCCGCGTGCCACCGCCTCGTCCCACGACTCCAGCACCAGCATCGCGCCGCCCTCGCCGATCACCAGGCCGCTGCGGTCGGCGGAGAACGGCCGGCACACGTCCGGGCTGAGCACGCGCAGCCCCTCCCACGCCTTGAGCACCCCGACGACGACCGAAGCGTCGGCGCCCCCGGTCACGGCAACGTCCAGCATGCCGGCGCGGACCATCTGGAAGGCGTGTCCGATGGCGTGGTTGGCCGAGGCGCAGGCCGAGGCCATCGCCACGGTAGGTCCGCGCAGGCCGAACTCCATCGAGACGTGGCTGGCCGAGCCGCTCGGCATGATCCGCGGCACCGAGAAGGGATGCACCCGGCTGGCGCCCTCGCCGTACAGGGCGTGGTAGGAAGAGTCGATGGTCTCCTGGCCGATCGCCGCACCCAGCACGACCCCGCCTCGGCTGCCTGCGGCCCGGGTATCGATCCCGGCGTCGCACACCGCCTCCCGCGCCGCGACCAGGGCGAGCTGGGCCGCCCGATCCAGCAGCGCCAGCCGCCGCGGGTCGAAATGCGCCAGCGGGTCGAAGCCGCGTATCTCGGCGGCCACCCGCGCCGACAGCCGCTGCGTCGGGATGTTGGCGATCGGTCCGATGCCCGAGGCGCCGCGCTTGATCGCGTCCCACAGGCCGGAGATGTCCGCACCGGTCGAGGCGATCGCGCCGAGGCCGGTGATGGCGACGCGGCGTCTCACCCGGTGGCGGCTCCCGGAAGCCGTCCGCCGTCCGCCGACGCGCCGTCGATGGCACGCAGCACGTGGGCGACGAGATCGCCGATGGTGCTGAACTCGGCGCCGGCGCGGTCGGACACCACGGGGATCTCGACATCGTAGCGGGCCTCGATCTCGAAGATCGTCTGCACCATGTCGAGCGACGGGATGCCGAGCCCCTCGATCGAGGCATCCAGGGCCAGGGCATCCCGGTCGAGCTGCGTCTCCCTGGCGATGATATCGAGGATGGCGGACGTGCGTGGATCGTGAGCCGGGTCCGGCACCGGCGTGACAAGGTGCGACATCTTTACCCCTGACTGGACGCAGGGGCATCGCCCCCGGCCCCTTGGAATGCGGGGCCTCTTGAACCCGCCCTGGAAGTGGGGTCTGGAGCCTTCGGCCCAAAGGGGTCAAGGACAAAGCCCCTCGGCAGCCTCCGAGGCCGCTTCAGGCCACGCCGTGGCTGCGAAACCAGGCCAGCATGCGGCGCCAGCCATCCTCCGCCGCCGCGCGGTCGTAGCTCGGCCGGTAGTCCGCGTGGAACCCGTGCCCAGCCCCCGGATAGATCACGATCTGCACGGTCTTGCCGCCCTGCTGCGCGGCCGCGGCGGCCGCCTGGACCCGATCCGCCGGGATGCTCTGGTCCGCGCCGCCGTAGAGCCCGAGCAGCGGGCAGCGCAGGTCCGGGGCCACCTGCAGCGCCGTGTGCGGCTGGATCGCGGTCTGCGCGCCGCCCACCGGCCCGTACCAGGCCACGGCCGCCGCGAGGGCCGGGTTGTGGGCGGCATACAGCCAAGTGTCGCGTCCGCCGCGGCAGAAGCCGGTGACCGCGAGCCGTGCGTCGCCGCCGTGCGCGCGCGCCCAGGCCGCGCTGGCATCCAGGTCGCCCATCACCGTCGCGTCCGGCGCCTTGCTGATGACGTCGCGCACGATCTGCTGCGGGTCGGTCATCTTCGACAGGTCGGCGAGGCGTGCGTAGAGCTCGGGCGCCACCGCGAGGTAGCCCGCGTGGGCCAGGCGGCGGCACACGTCCTTGATGTAGTCGTGGACGCCGAAGATCTCCTCGATCACCAGCACCGTGGGATACGGCCCGGCGCCGTCCGGGCGCGCGGCGTAGGCCGGTATGTGTCCGTCGGCCACCGGGATCATCACCTCGCCCGCGTGCAGGCCCGACGCGTCGGTGTGGATCACCTGCGCCAGCGCGCGCGGCGTGGCCAGCGTCAGGCCGGTCATCAGCGAGGTCATGAAGAAGCCGCGACGGGCGATCTTGCCGTCCGCTTCGGCACCGCGAGGACCACCCGGTTCCAGCCGATCCGTCATCAGGCTTGCCTTCCCACCCGGCGAGCCGGTCTGTCGGCGCCTCGTGCGCGACCGTCGCGATGCATGATCGTCCCGATCACGTGCGCCTTGTCAATCGACGGCGCTCCCCGTGCGCGGCTCGGCGCCGGAGGCGCCCGCTGCTCGACCGGATCTTGCCTCAGGCGGCCTGCCGGCGGACGGCCTCGAGAAAGGTGGATACCTCGTTCGTCAGGCTGTCGGCCTGATCGGACAGGCTGGAGGCGGCCTGCAGCACGTCGCGCGCGGCGTTCTCGGTGATCTCGCCGGTTCGGGCGATGCCGTCCAGGTTCGTCGAGACCCCGCCGGTGCCGGCTGCCGCGCGACCGGTGACGAGCGCGATCTCTCCCGTCGCCGCCGACCCGCCGACCGCTTCGACTAGGCCGCCGACCTTCGCCTCGAACTGCGCCGCGAGGAGGTGTGCGACCTCGCGCGCCTCGGCCGCCACCGCCGCCTGCGTCACCCTGCGGGCGGCATCGGCCTGCTTCTCCGCCAGGCGCGCCTGCTCCGCTTCCGCGCTCCTGGCAGCCGCTTGGTCGAACAGGCTGGTCAGGCGAACCGTGAGCCAGACCAGGACGCCCGTCTCGAGGACGATGATCGCGGCATGCAGGATCACCCGGCTGATCTCGCCGCCACCGGGACAGATCGCGGCAGCGGAGAACACCAGCACCTGCCAGTCGCAGTAGGCGGCGAGCAGGGCGAGGCCGGCGAAGAAGTACATGTGCAGGTCGAGCTGCCACGGATGGCCCGCCAACGACGACAGCAGCAGTGCGATCATGCCGACGAATGCGGCGCTGATCATCAGCCGGGTGCACAGGGTGCTGCCCACGGCGCGCCAGGACGCGGTCGCGGCGGCCATCGCGACGCCCAGCACCATGGGAGGCAGCCAGGGCTTGCCGAGCAGTGCCGCGACGCCGACGCCGAGCGGCACGTGCAACCAGAGCAACCCCCGGCTTACCGCCTCGCGCAGTCCATCCATGCCCGCGTCACGTCCCCGCGCCGTCGTCCCGTCCTTTCGAAGCGCAACCACCGATCGCCCGACCATTCAGCAGCAGCCAGGCTCCCCTCGCACGCAGCCTCGCGGGCGCGCCAGGATCGCCGGGCCGCACGATCACCAGCGCCGGCCAGGCGCCGATCCGCAGCACGGCGACATCGGCCACGGCCGCGGCCCTGGAGACCTCTGCGGCGACCCACCAGGGCGCTCACGAGCAGCAGGTGGATGGCGGGAGGCCATGCTCCGACACCTGTGTCCGCGCGTCCTGACTGCCGCACCCGGAGATACCTCAACCTCTTCTGGCATGCTCGGAAGCAGAGGCGGGGTTACTTAAGGAGAGGTGAAGGCATCGGGCTCGGCCTTCGGTGCGCCGCCGCTTGACGCGACCGGAGGCGTCCCTCACACACCGGCCGGTGGGCAAGAAGATCAAGCCATCGCCGCAACCGATCGTCGGCCGGCAGGCCGCGTGGCGGGAGCTCGTCGTCCTGTGCCGCAAGTGCACGGGCAAGCTCAAGGGCGGCTTCGGCGACGACGGCCGCGAGGACCTCCGGGTAGTGCTGCGCGAGGTGCTGCGCGAGGCCGGACGCAGGCACGAGGTGCGCGTCATCGAGACCGGATGCCTCGGCGTCTGTCCCAAGCGGGCGGTGGTGGCGTTGCACGGCTCGATGCCGGGACAGCTGCTGATCGTGCCGCAAGGCCAGCCGGCGGCCAGCGTGCTCGACAGCCTGGGCATCAGCCTCACGCAGCCGATGGCGTGAAGCCCCACAGGCTGCCGTAGAAGGCGAGCTCCAGCTCCAGCACCTGGCGAATCGTCTGCTCGCGCCGGAAGCCGTGCGCCTCGCCCTCGAACTCGTGCACCGCGACCCGGATCCCGCGGTGCCGCAGCGCCTGGGCCATGGCGCGTGTCTGGCCGATCGGCACCACGCGATCCTCGATGCCGTGGAAGAAGATCACCGGGCAGCGCAGCGCGTCGAGGTGGCGGATCGGCGAGCGTGCGTCGTAGGTCGCGCCGTGCTCGGGCAGCGTCCCGAGCAGCCGGTCCAGGTAGTGGCGCTCGAACTTGTGCGTCTCTGCCGCGAGGTCGCGCAACTCGCCGATGCCGTACAGGCAGGCGGCGACGGAGAACAGCGTCGAGCGGGTCAGCGCGGCCAGTACGGTGAAGCCGCCGGCGCTGCTGCCGCGTATCGCGATCCGCGCCGGATCGGCGCGTCCGGTCTCGATCAGGTGGGTGGCGGCGGCGATGCAGTCATCCACGTCGACGACGCCCCACTGCCCGTCGAGCCGCTTGCGATAGGCGCGGCCGAAGCCGGTCGAGCCGCGGTAGTTCACGTCGACCACGCCGATGCCGCGGCTGGTCCACCACTGCACGCGCAGCGAGAACGCCTCGCTGGTCATCCCGGTCGGGCCGCCATGCGCCACCACCACCAGCGGCGGCCGTTCGCCCGCCGGCACCGCGTGGCGTCGGTTGGCGGGCGCATAGTAGAAGGCGTGCACGACGCTGCCGTCGTCGGCCCGGCAGCGTATCGCCTCGGGCACGGCGATATCCTCCGCTTCCAGCGACAGCGACAGCGACTCGGCGACGACGATAGGCGCTGCGATGACCGGCGCGGCCGGCGGGTCCCGCGGGAACGGCGCCGTCATCACCGCGGCGACCTGGTCCGGCGCCGCACGCAGCCAGCCCAGCTGCGGCCCGTCGGCGTGCGACAGCGGCACCGGGCACTCCGCCACCGGTCCGATCGGCAGCGCGTGCGCGACCCCGCCCCTGATGTGCAGCGGCAGCACGCGTCCCTGCTCGACCGCGGCGGCGATCACGCTGCCGTCGGGCATGAACCGGTAGGAGCGCTGCCCGAACACCCAGGGCGGCACACCGATCTCGCGCTGCATCGGGCAGAGCGGCGTCAGCGCGCCGTCCTCGCCGACCCGGTAGAGGTTCCACCAGCCAGTGCGGTCGGAGCAGACATGCAGCACGCCCGCGGGATCGAACCTCGGCTGCATCAGCGCCTCGCCCGGTGCGCCGTTCCGCCCGTCGCCGACGAGGCAGCGCACCCCCGACAGCCAGATCCCGCCGTGCGCGTCGCGCAGGATCGAGGCCCGGTGCAGCCGCGTCGCGTCCCACGGCATCGCCGGGTGGTCCCACTCGATCCAGGCCAGCGTGCCGCCGTCGGGCGAGACGCGCGGGCTGGAGAGGAAGTCGGCGCCGCGCACCAGGATCTCGCCCTCCGCCGCCGACGGATCCGCCGCGGCGTCCAGGCGAAGCGCCACGATGGCCGCCTCCGCCTGCGCCGCCCGCGGGTCGCGATGGTCCTCCCTGACCGCGATCAGCCAGCGCCCGTCGGGCGCGAAGCACAGGTCGGCGAAGCGCAGGCCCGGTATCGTGCAGACCGCGCGCGGCGCCGCGGCGGGCTCGATCAGCCACACCGAGCCGTCGGTCCGGTGGCTGAAGCCGATCCGGCCGCCGGAGCAGGCGTAGCCGCCGCCGCCGTACTCGTGCACGCGCGAGCCGACATCGAGGGCGGCGGCGTCAGCTCCTGCGTCGGCGCCGCGCCTTCCCGGCGACAGAGCGCGACGCGGCCACCCTCCGCCGGCCGGCTCTCCAGCCAGAGCAGGGAGGCGCCGTCGGCGCGCAGCATCGAGAGTGCGGCCGTGCCGCCCGCCACCAGCGCCGCGCCGAGCGGCGAGCTCCAGCTGCCGCACGCCGCCTCGATCCGCCCGCTCATCGCCGTGTGTCCCGCTCCGCCGCACCGACTTGACAGCGACGGCCCCCTCGCGGTTCCTGGACCGCGTGACGGACGGGCCGTCGAGGGTCCGGTCGAGAGCGATGTTTCTTCTGCACCATCTCGACCATCTCCTGCAGCACTGGGGCTACGGCTTCATCGCCTTGATCGTCATGCTCGAGAGCATGGGCGCGCCGCTGCCGGGCGAGAGCCTGATCATCGGCACCGCGATCTACTGCGCCACGACGCACCGGCTGGACATCGTCTGGGTGGTCGCGGTGGCGATCCTCGGCGCCATCATGGGCGACAATTTCGGCTACCTGATCGGTCGTTCGGTCGGCTTCCGCCTCCTCGCCCGCTACGGCCGCCATGTCGGCCTGAACGACCAGCGGCTGAGGCTGGGCCGCTACCTGTTCCGTCGCCACGGCGGCAAGGTGGTGTTCTTCGGCCGCTTCATCGCGGTGCTGCGCACCTTCGTTGCCCTGCTCGCCGGCGCCAACCGCATGCCCTGGCCGGGTTTCCTGGCCTACAACGCGCTCGGCGGTGTCGGCTGGGCCGGCGGCTACGGCTTCGCCGCCTACCTGCTCGGCCGCAGCGCGCAGCACGTCTCCGGGCCGATCGGCATCGTCGTCGGCACCATGGGTGCGATGGCGGTGTTCGCGGCGTTCCTGTTCCTCAAGCGCAACGAGACCCGCCTGACCCGCGAGGCCGAGCAGGCGGCGAGC
>CAXTOC010000008.1:27467-27705 GCA_964245725.1 uncultured Acetobacteraceae bacterium
CGACGATGCGACAGGCGACATCGCCCGCGCGGCGCTGCGGGCGCGCTGGAACGTGCTGACCCGGACGATCCTGCCGGAAATGGCGACGGCTCAGCGGTGGCCGATCCGGCTCGATCACTGCTTCATGCGGGTGTGCCTGGACGCCGCGATCGGCGTCCGTTGGGACCGGGTGGTGCCGCGCCCGGCGATCCGCCACCTCACCGACGCGCAGCTGGCCCGCGCCGTCGCGGTGGCGGAG